>DATCYV010000045.1:0-11987 GCA_036526215.1 Saccharimonadales bacterium (SeqCode) | reverse complement strand
AGGTGCTGGCACAACTCGCAGGGCAGGGCCACAGCTTCACGCACACCCTCATCCACACCGAATATGCTCATCTGTCATCCTCTAAACTTCGGGCGGCAATAAAATAAGCCCACGGCATTCGCAGGCTTATTTGTCTCTCGTGTCCCCGGATTCCTCGCTAGGCAAATGCGCGGGGAGCTTCAGTAATGTCCACTAGCGTCCAAAGCTGGTTGCCAGCGTCGAACTTTAAGCGGTATTCGGCCTGGCCATCGGTCATGTCGAAGATCTGAATCAACTTATGACCTTTTTGCACCAGATACCGCAGGCCGTCCATGAAGGTGTATTCACGACCCTCAAGCTCGATCCGGCGAGGGAAGCTTTTGAGCTCCCGGCCGCTCTGGAAGTACATAGCGGTTACTGAAACCTCTTTGTTAATAGTTACACGATTACTCATAGGTCAAGCTCCTATCAAGTTAAGACTTAGTAATGGTTCCTTGAACGGATTTTAAAAACGGATGGCCAGGTATGGGTAAGTACCGTTCAAGGAAACACTTACGAAAAATCCTGGAGCACCGTGCTTGATAAAGGGAAGTGCAGTGACGCTTAAGCGGCTCGAAAAACTTTTCGGTCGCCCAGTGAGTATGCCCCCTAAAAGTCTTTTAATGCAACAGCCTGTATGTAAGAAGGCGGTCATGCCAGCACACACATTGCTAATGGCTATTATACGAGCCGAGAATTTGAGCGCAATACGGTTTGCGCCGTGAGATTTACAGCAACCATAAAGATGACAAACTTACTCGGAAGGAGTAATGACAACGTCACGTTTGCGGCGAGCGGCATACACAATGCTAATGGCCGTGACCGCTGCTACCGCTTCGATGAGCAATATCTTTTTAGTTGCAATAACTCCGAGCCTGTCGATCAAAATACCGACATACAGTGAACCAATACCATACACCACATATTGCAGCACGCTAATAACCGAGATAACCGTGGAATGAAATTTCTGGTCAATGAGTTTTTGCGCAGTAGCAATAAGCGGCGTTATGGATACGCCAAACGCGAAGGCTGCTGGGGCAATCGCCCACAGGTGCACGGATTTAGATGGCATGAACAGCATTGCCGCGGTTATGAGAATCAGCACAGCGACGATTACCTCGATCAGGTGCACGCCAATCCGCCGCATTGCGTATTTGGTCACAAACGCGCCAGCGCCAGATAAGATTGCCATGACCGAAAAGAGCATACCGATGCTTTGGGCAGATAACCCGTCGTGCACGAAAAACGGCTGATATGCCGTCCAGATAGCCTCGCCAACTAGCTGGAAGGCAATGTAGGTGCCGAACAACACAAGAAGCATCTCTTTTTTGAACAGCTGCCGGAATGTTTCGGCCATATGTGCCCGGTTCGACAATGTAGAGCGCTCAGTGGTTGTATCAACAGCATACAGACCAACAATAAACATGCCCACATACGCCAAGAACATGCCAATGTAGGGCGCCCGCGGGTTGAGCGCATACAATGCGCCGCCGGCCACACCGCTGATCGCCCGGGCAACGAACGATCCAAGCAGTTCATTGGTTAAAAAGGCATGGTAACTCTTGTCGCTGCGCCCCTCCTTACGGTACGAATCATGCGTCAGCGCGACCAGCGTGCCTGACCGCAGCGCCGACCCAAGCGCTGCAACAACGCTGATCAGCGCGATAAATACCACAGGCAATTCAAATACGTAGGCTAGGGGGTACAGCGAAAAGAGTACCATCCCAACGAGGTACATCTTTTTACGCCCTAAACGGTCTGCTAATGCGCCCGTTGGTATTTCTAGAACACCACTCAGTAGCCAGACCATCATAAACAGCACTGTCGTGGTGGTTACCGACAGCTTCAGCTGCTCCGTACCAAACAGCACCCATACCGGCAAAATAAACGCCAGGTCACTCAAAGAAGATGAGATGATTGTGACCCAGGCGTTGCGACGGCTGGTCGGCCATGCGGTTTTATTGGTCATGCCGTTTTCCTTACCCAGTCTAATATAGTACTCGCAAAGGCATCTTCGCGGTTCTCATAACAGTGGTCAGCACCCTCGATAAATGCGATATCAAACTGAGGGCAGGCGATTGCGCGCGACTTGATAAGTTCAATGTCTTCGTGCAGATCACGAATCGCTATATCGTCATGCTCGCCCATAATGCCCAGTATCGGCTGCTGCAACGTTGCAAGCTGAGTAAATACCTTTGGGTTGTGCAACACCGGTAAATTATCGGCAGCACTGCTAGGCAAAAAGATGCTTAGGTATGTTTGCGCGCTTATGTAGCACCAATCCCACAACTTGCCGCTTAGCAGTTCGCGTGGCTTACCGTCAGCTACAAGCTTTTGTGCCTCGGCGGTCAGCTCGCGATAATTTGGTTGGTAGCCTTCGCGTTCGACCAGACCAACCATGTCTGGTGGCGAGGCAAGTACAACGCCCACAATATCTGGCCCCTGCTGGGTGTGCAAATAGTGAATAACTTTGTTGCACCCTAGGCTATGCCCAAGCAGAATTATCTTTTTGTAGCCTAGATCCTTAACCTTGGTAATCCATGCGGCAATATCCTTTGGACTATCCTCGAAGAGTTCGTAGGCTACCCCTGTGCGCGTCAGCTTCCAGCCGTTGTCTTTTGTCCTCGCTGGCTTAGTAACAATGTCGTTCATGAGACTATACCCACGGTTATGGCCATATACAAAACCGTAGCCAGCCGCGCTGAGCGTATCTCCTAACACCTGAGCAAAGTAGTTTTCAATGATATTCCCAGCCATACCATGCACCATGAGAATACAGGTATCCTTGCCAGAGTAGTGCACGCCCATGAGTCGTAGGTCGTCTTCTGTCCAGGTGTATTCAAAGGTCATGCTAAAGCTCCCGTAATTCCGCTGGTTCACTCGCGAGCTCGCGGTGCGGGCTAGCCAGGATTATGCACGTCATCACAATGTTTACCAGCACAATGTACAGAGGATATGCGATTGCCGTGGGCGCCCAACTGCCGGCGATCATGACCGTTATACTGCCCGCGATAGCAGCCAATGCAAATGTGAGCCATGCTTCTTCGTACGGCTTTTGCCAGCAGTGTTTTAGAGTTGGGGCCGCCCCAATAAAGTCAACAGCCACCGCCGCGATAACAGCCACGGATGGTGAGTCAAAAACATACCAGAGCAACAAACCGACCAACGCGCCCAACAAACAGTACACGTCAAACCGCTCAAACTTGCGGTCGCCATGCCGCAAACCGAGCACTACAATTGTGGCCGTTTCAATCGTCGCCGCCAACATAAGCACGCCACTTGGTATTTGGCCGTCGGCAAACGAGGCAGCGCAGGCAATGGCCGTGAGCACCGTCCAGGTAAACCACGAAACAATACGCGGCTTAACCTTGCCGCGGACAATCTCAACGATGTAGGGCAGGATCGACACAATGGTTATGACGGTGCTGAGGATGATTAAGAATGTTCTCATGGTTGGGGTAATCCTAATTCTGTATTCCGGGTTCAAAGCGGTGCCACTCGCCGCCACCCACAACTTCAACGTGATCGTTAACTATCTTTACAGCACAGCTATCGTCGAGGGCATACATAGGGGTTTTGAGAGTTTTGGCAACGCCCTCCAAATACGGCAAGCGCATCTTGGTAAACGTCTTGGAGTTTAAGTGCGGGCGAAAGGTAAAATCGACAAGCCGCAATGTTTTGCTGGATGACTGTCCGGCAGGGCCAATCTCGTCATAGTCGGTATCGTCAAAAGTACCATTTTGCTCCATAACCTCAACAGTAGCGTAGAGGTCAGAGCCAAATATTTGGCTGCCCGCACTAATGCCCACAAATACCTTAGATTCCAGCCAGTCAGGTACGGCCGCAAAGAGCCCGGATTTTTGCATCCAATAGCTCAGATAAAACACATTGCCGCCGCCAAAGAGGATTACATCGGCTGCCTCTAGCTGTTGGCGCCACAGCGATTCATCTAGTGAGCTAACTGCGGCAAGGTCAACAATGCCAAACTGCTCCCAGCCCACCTGGAAGGGCAAGATGAAATCCTCGCGAAGCATCCATGACTTATCGCCAGGCTCAGGGTTATGTGCCGTAGGGATGACCACCAGCGATGCTTCGCTCGTGGGCTTACCCAGCATATCCCTTAGCGCATCAATTATGGTCTCGTTGGTCAGACCGGCTGAGGTAAGCAGGAGTTTCATGCGTCACCTCTTAACTCAAAGCGAGCGATCTCGCGGATGCATGTACCGTTATCGCCCATCTCAAATAGACCAAGAGCCACAAAATCACCACTGAATGTACTCGCAGGAGGCAACAAACTCACGTCAAGAGTGATCTCATCTGCAAAGCGGGTGAGCGTAATATGCGGGCGAAACAACTCCCCGACACCGCGATATCCGTACTTTTCGAGATTATCATGGGCAATGCCGGTAGTTGTTGCCAGACGCGCCTGGTCTTTGGAGCGCAATCCTTCGCGAATGGGATTAACAGCGTCGATTACAGTCATCTGCAGTCGCGCCAGATCTGGAGTACGATCATAATTAGGATCAATATACCGCTCCTCTTGGTAATATCCAGTTGCGATCAGATGCTGCACCGGAGTTTTGGCGGCAATGTCCGCGAGCAATGCTTTAACCTTATCGAGATCAGCCTCGTTAAGCTGCGTCATGTACAGCGAAGCGTGCGGGAAAGGGCCGTTATCGTTGAGCGAGAATAAACCACCATACTGCTGTAGTTCACGGCTTATAGCAAGGGCTTTTTGTGCCAGGTCGGATGCGGGCAGCAAGACAATGTCACAGGGGAGCGAGATTTGTTTAATGTCCATACGCTAGCCGACTTTCAGGGTAAAGCCCCCATCAACAACCAGGTTTTCACCGGTTACCGCTTCGGCAGTGGCCAAGTACAGAAATGCCTCGGCGATTTCTTGGGGTTGGATCCAGCGCTTGATAAGCGTGCCGTCAATAAATTGATCTTTAACTTCTTGTGGTGTCTTGTCGTAGTTCGGTGTTATTACAAAACCAGGCGCAACAGCGTTCACCCGAATGGTTGGGGCAAGTTCTTTGGCCAGAGTCTTCGTAAAGCTAATGGCCGCAGCCTTGGCTGCCGAATAGGGCATGATTCCTTCGCGGCCAGTGTGTTCGATCCCTCGAATAGAAGTGGTGTTAAGAATAACGCCACTTCCTTTTTCTTTCATGATTTTTGCCGCTGTTTGGGAGCAAAGGACCATATCAAAAAAGTTATCGTCAAAATCACGTAGCCAGTCTTCTTTGGTAGTTTCAAGAAACGCCTTGCCGTTAGCAACACCAGCATTATTCACCAAAATATCTACCGTGCCAAAGGCATCAATTGTTGCTTTGAACAGTTTGTCGACTTCACTTTGCTGGGCGAGATCAGCAAGCACAAAAATAGCCTCGCCGCCTGCTTTCTTGATTTCATCCACCGCAGCTTGGCCCGCATCGGCGTTGTGCTTGGCGTTTATGACTACCTTTGCACCTTCTTTTGCAAACAACAGAGCTGTCGCTTTGCCGATATTTGCAGCCGAACCAGTAATAACCGCCACTTTGCCATCTAGTCTCATGGATACTCCTTTTCAGCAAATACTTCTCCATTATAGTATTACAGATTGTTGCAAGCCCCAATTTATTTGGCCGGGAACACCGACATAAAATCTTTACGATTATTCCTATCTTGATTCGCACGCTTCTCCTGAGTCAAATGAGCCCAGATTGGCGCATTCTAGCAAACGCTGCCTCAATCTTACAGCCAACTGTAAGATTTCTTGCAGCGATGCCGCTTACGGCGGCTGTACCATGCAAACATCACTAACATGAGAGGAGGGCGCATGACACGGGATTTGCTCATTGCCTGGCTCAACGATGCGTACGCGATGGAACGCGCGCATGTGCAATCTCTCAATAAGTACCTGAAAGATTTTAAAGACTACCTAGACATCCATAGCGAGCTGCGCAGCTACCTGGCAGACACCGAAGAGACGGTAGGCGACCTAGAAGACACCATTACAGCACTCGGCGGCAGGGTACTGCGCCTGCCGTTTAAAGACACCTATCTCATACCCGCCGAAAATGCCGGTATGTATCATGATGAGCTCGTCAAAGACATATTGGCCATGTATACCGCAGAGCATTTCGGTTATATTAGTTACTCGGCCCTGGCCGAAGCGGCGAATGCAATGGAAGAGGACGAGGTCGCCGATTTGTGCGAGCGCGCCGCCGACAATAAACGCATTATGGCTGACTGGGCAGAGGAGCAACTCCCCGCCGTCGTTGTCACGTGCATTAATGCAAACGCCGAAGAATAAGGAGGACGGTCATGAACAAAGCACTTATTGAGACGCTTGCAAACCAAAGATAAACCATGTTGACACGCACGCAAGCTGCAAGCGTTACAATGCAATGAGGAGCTAACGAGGAACGTGCAATGAATACGCCAACAAAGCCCGTCCTAAACGACCTGCTACAAGCCTATCCACTCCGTAAGTTTAAAAAAGGTCAAACATTATTATTCCAAGGAGAAGTACCGCGCTACGCATACGTAGTAAAGATCGGTACAGTCAAAACATATAATATCTCACCGCTCGGCGAAGAGCAGCTTATCTCGCTGAGTTCGCAGTACGACATTTTGCCCGAAGCCTGGTTTTTGGGTGAAGCGTCGGTGGCGTACTATTTTTACGAAGCGTTTACCGACTGCACGGTATACACCATCCCACGTGAGGAACTCGTAAAAAAGGTAGAGGAAAGCCCAGAGTTTACCGCCCGCGTGCTTAAACGTTTTATGCGCCTGTATGTTGGTGCCAGTGTACATATTAATGCACTGGAACAGCCACGCTCGCGCGACAAGCTTGTGCATCTGCTGCATTATCTTATGATGCGTTTTGGCGAGGATATTAGCCCCAGAAAGGCACGCATCAACCTGCGGCTTACTCACCAAACACTCGCCAATATGCTCGGTATTACCCGCGAAACCATTGCAACCGAAATCGCTCGGCTACGCCGCGAGAAGATACTCGATTACCGCCAGCAGACCTACATTATTAACAAAAGTGCACTGCTCAAGCTACGCAACGACGAAAACCTCATATCGCGCCTGTAGAACAACTATTGAGATTTCTTCAGGCCAAGTACGACCAGTACCACTGCCATGATGCCAGGCAGCCCCTGGAGCACCGACTTTATAGCGTAATCCCGCCATACCCGGTCAGTAAAGATGACGTACAGCACTAACATCACAATCGCGCTAGCCGCCACAATCGACAATACGAGCACCGCATACTTGGCAATGCGCTCAACATGAAAGTTAACCAGCTTGCGCTTGCCGTCAAGCTCATCGTCGGTTGTAACTAGTCTGCGCTCTTCATCGGGCATCGCCTGCCGATCCTATGCGAATGAAAGATAAGGGATAGGGAAGCCAAGCTCACGGAGCCGGGTAATAGCCATGGCGCGCGACACCCGAAATATCTCGGCGATTTCGCCAATCATGTCGGCATCAAAGCGAGTTTTGTCGGTCCATTGACGAGAGCCAAAGTAATCTTTAACCAAATACTCGGGCATTAGGATAGCGGCCGCTTCTTTGTCGGCCTCTTGTTCAATAGTGATTTCAGCCATGTTTTTATAGACGTCGCTCCGGTCAAGCTGGCCTTTTCGAGCCAATATCTGCGGGTGCTTTACATAGTGGGCAACTTCATGCGCAATTGTAAAGCGTTGACGGGTAACGGGATGATTACTATTAACTTCAATTAAGATGGTGCCGTCCGCTTCACGCTTGATGTCGCCGCTGCAGTTCGTGGGCAGATCGACAGCGTACACCGGGATGCCAAGCCGCTGGGCAAGGTCAACAACATCAATACGATGGTCCTTTTGTGACTCACGGATTAACGCATTCAAGTCTATGGTGGTTGTTTTGCTCATAGGTGCCCCCTCAGCGCGTAAGTAAACCTTAGCTTGCCCAAACATGCAAGTTCATTTTAATTATAAGCGGCATCAGAGACAGCGGCAAGGGCAGGGCTAGTCTACCCAGCCAAAGCCTCTTCGACAACCTTTACGAGGTCGTGAGGCGCCGCCCATGACTTCAGCAAATAGCGCTTGGCGCCTAGCTTAAAGGCCTCGTCGATCTCGGCCTGGTTGTCGTGGTTGCTAAAGATAATTACGTGCTTGCCCGGATCTGTTTTGTGCAGTTCGCGCAAGAATTCAATCCCACTCATTTTGGGCATGCGCATGTCAAGCAAAATAAGGTCAGGCATTGCGCTTTTAACGGCCCGCAGCGCATCTTGGCCGTCGTAGACAACACTTACCGTGTAGCCATGCTTCTCTAAAATAGCTTTGTAGGCAGCAGCGAGTGGCTTTTCATCTTCGATAATGAGTACGTTTGACATAGACACTCCTTTCAATTACGAGCTGCTAATAATTTTTTAATACGAGTGGCCAGCTGGGCGGGGGACAGATCAGCCTTAAGTACCGAATCGGTCACACCGAACAAGTGGGCATCTTCTAAAGAAATAGCGTCGGAGAGGTTACTGAGCACCAGTGTGCGCACCTTTGGCCGGACAGTTTGCAGTTTGGCGCGGCGCAAAAACTCTTCGCCGTTCATGACCGGCATGAGCATATCTAATAAAATTAAATGGGGCTTAAATACCACAAACTTTTCAAGCCCAACCTTGCCATTTTCGGCCAGTTCCACCGTAAACCCTTCGCTAGTGAGCAAAAAAGCGAAGGCGTCGCGCAGTGGTTTTTCATCTTCAATAATCAAAATTCGTTTGCTGGTCATCGGCTCTTTCAAGTTTAGGCGCTTGCCTCATTAATGTCTACTTGTCTACTTTGGTAGTCGGGTGGGGATGCGCACGGTAAAAGTCGAGCCCTTACCAACCGCTGACTTAACATCGATGCTCCCATGGTGCAGCTGGACGATCTTTTGGGTAAGATACAGGCCGACACCGCTACCGTTCACGTCGTTAGACAGAGCATTTTCGACGCGAGTAAACTTTTCGAATACGGTTGATTGCAGGGAAGAATCAATGCCCACACCGGTATCAGCGACCTTAATAACGATATGACCATGGGCACGCCGCACACTCAGGGTGATGGTGCCGCCATCGGGCGTGTATTTAACGGCGTTGCTGAGTAGATTGTCAAATACCATGCGCAGGTAGTGCGGATCGACTTCGGCCCATAACTCTTGGCCGGGAAGGCGAAAGGTAAGTTGTAAATTGCGCTCAGCAACAGTTTGGCTTTGGTCGCGGGCAACGTTGCGCATAAGCTTGGCAACGTCGGTTTTTTCGGTGCGCAGTTTGATGCGATCGGCGTCCAGCCGGGCAACGTAAAGCAGCTGGTTAATGATTTCCAGCTGGTGCTCGTTACTCTCGTAAGCGTTTTCGAGCATGTTCGTCTGCTGGTCCGTCAGCTTGCCAGCGTATCCTTGCATGAGCATGCCGACATACTGTTTAACCACCGTCGCCGGTGTGCGCAGTTGGTGTGAAGCAAGCGAGAGCAAATCATCTTTGGCGGTCTGGACTTCCTCTTGTTTCTGGCGGGCGTATTTGCGCTCGCGGTCGGTAATAAGGTACCACACCAAAGCCGCAAAAAATGCACAAGTCACAATGCCGCGCCACAAGGCTTGTTGCGGCAGTTGGCGCTCACGGGCTGGCAAGAGTTCGGGCGCCGCCGCAAAGTTAAGGTGCCACTTATGACCATAAAGCATAACGTCATGTGAATCAGTAAATGAACCAGCCTTGGACCGGATTGCCGAATAGTTAGCGCTCTGATAAAACAGACCGCTGCCTTGCTCGGCATCCGTCATGGTAAGGCCAACGCTTGTAGCGTGACTTTCGGCTAGCATTTCATCAATAAGCGTTTTGCCATCAATAGCAATATAGGTAAAGCCCATAATCCCCGCCTGGCGCTGCTCACTGGTCGCTAGCGGCGCGCCATCGGCAAAGATCGGCATATACAAAATAAACGCATTACGGCTCGGGCGGGCCTCGTTCGCCAGTTTGAGTATGCCCGACATTGTCGGCTGGCCGGTGCTAATTGCACGGTCCATGGCGGCGCGACGGGGCGGGTCGGTGTAGCTATCATAGCCGCGGCTGGTACCATTATTGCCAGTGTAGATTGCATTAAAGCTGACCGGCACGTACACACTACGGTCGCCAGCGGGGTATATTGTGTAACTTGGGTCCTCTTGACGCCGAACACCCAAAAACGCCTGCAATAAATCTGGATTATTAATGTACCGGCTGGCTCCCACTCCTTCAATATCCGGATATATCCGTCCAATATTGAAGGGCTTATGAAACTCCTCCCACTGCGCCTGAGTCAGCGCCGTCTTAATCTTAAACAATCCGGCGCTGCCTCGCAGGAAATTTTCATACAAAATGAGGCGGCTGGCGGCAGTGCTGGTGATCTCGGACATCTGGCGCTTGTATGCAGCCTGCATGTCGGTGTTCACACTGATGCGCAAATTATTCCAATAATATATTGTTGCTCCAATCCCAATCGCAAAAACCAAAATTGCAATCACAATATGCATGCGTGTGTGTTTTTTGAGCCAAAGGCCCGGTGACGTAAGGGTGTTTTTAATTCGCTTCACACTAGACTCAACCAACTACCTGTCATTAATAATACAGATCCAGCAGATAGCCGACTGTAAAAAAGTTTACACCTTTTTTAGGCTAATTTTCACGGCAGTTCATCGGGGCCTCCAGATATCATGTAAGTACCGATTTAAGAACGGTGATCAACGAGGAGGAGGCGATCATGCTGCACAACGAGAAAGAACTGCGCACTAGGATTCACGATTTTATGCGGCGCAAAGAAACACAGTACCCTGGGCTAATTCAAGCTTCGAGCCGCGAAAAGCTCCAGCGCGAGCAGTTCAAGCCAAGTGCAATACATAACGTGCGCTTTGCTTTTGGCCGGCACTAATAGGGCTTTAGTGATAGAGTCTTGACAGCCAGGCAAGCCACTTATCCTTACAGTTGCGAGAAAGGATAAGTCATGCGTCGTAAGCCATGATCAATAACGCGTATGTTTTTAATAGTATTTTGGATTGTCTTTGGCGGGCTAGTAGGCGTTATCGTTGGTATCCTACACGGAAAAATCACTGCGAAAAGCCTACTAGTTTATATTTTGGCAGGCATAGCCGGAGGCCTGCTCGGTGGGTTTTTTAGTGGCAGCTTAACGGCCGTCTCGGCGCCTTATGATACAAATGGCGCGAGCATAATGTTTGCAGTATTTGGCGCTTTGCTATTAGTGGTACTCATTGGCACCACCACCGACGGCACGCCCCCCACCAGGCAGTAGGCAATTGTGCCTGCTTGGGTTACAATGGGCTTATGATTCTAGCGATGCTGCGCTGGTGGTACGGCACTGGATGGTTACAGGCGGCACACCGGGTAAGTCTTTGGACAAAATCAGTCGAGCAGGCATTTTCTGTTTCGATTCTGCTTAAAACGCTGTTCGCGCCCTGGCATCGTATTATGACAAATCCCGGCAAAAGTTTAGATGCCAAAATGCAGGCCGGCCTCGATAACTTCATCTCGCGGCTCGTGGGCGGTGCCGTCCGTAGCGCAGTGCTTCTTGCAGCCTTTGTGAGCATTGTAGGCGTGCTGCTCTTTTCGATCTTTATGACGGGCATTTGGCCGCTCTTGCCGCCAGCCGTGGTGTACTTTGTAGTCCGGAGTATTACAGGATAATGGAAGAGGTAAACCTGCATGGCCTGCGGGCGCGCAAGGCGCGGCTCAGCAAAGATATCGGCAAAAAGGGGTTTGTCTTTTTGAGCGTTTGTACGCCGTTATTTGTGGGCGCCGGCGTCTACCTTATATTCTTTGCCGGCATTAACCGGATGGGCTACGCCTGCCTAGCACTGGCATCGCTGCTAGCCATGATTAGCCTATGGTACACCTACGATCTTAAAGAGATTGAGCCCGACCTGCCGACAACCCGGCTGGGCGACATCATGGATCCCAATCTGCTGGCTGTGCT
>DATCYV010000044.1:0-6686 GCA_036526215.1 Saccharimonadales bacterium (SeqCode) | reverse complement strand
GCTCACCAAGGCTGATGGGTCACTACAAGCAAGTAACAACCTGAGTGACCTCGCGGCTCCCGCGACCGCTCGGACGAACCTTGGCCTGGGGACGGCCGCCACCATGACTCCGGCGAGCCTGGCGGCGGATAGTGCGTTTAGTGGGATGTATGCCCCTAAGGCCTCACCAACCTTCACCGGCACCGTTACCGTACCAACGCCAGTTAATAGTACAGACGCGGCCACGAAGGCTTACGTAGATCAGGGAGGCGCAGGCGTGAGCTGGCAAGCATTGCCGATTTTCCTGTCCACCGGAGCACTCCAAATTGCTACCGGAGCGCCGTCTATGCTGGTAGCTACGAGCGGCTCAATCTCAGTGCCGGGCTGGTCTATGTCTGGCAACACAGCAGGGCAGTCAATTGCAGGTATGGTAACTGGCTTACCGGCACAGTGCGCTGCCGTAAAGATTGAGCTCATTACAACTAACTCTAGTGCTACCACTGGTTTGTACCACGTATGGCAAATATATGGCGGTCAACCAAACGAAGGGGATAGCCTTTCTATAAATCAGATAATCGGTGATCCGCGTATCAAGGCCTCTCCGGCATCGGCAACACTCCAAACCATTCTTCTGGAAGAGTACCTTCCGGTTATTCCGTCACGTCCACTCTTCTTGCGTATCGCCCGCCAACCTGCCGATACGGCAGACACCTGGACGGGGTCGGTGATTGTTGCTGGCCTTCGCGTAACGCCTTTGCCCGCACCCTCAAGCCCAATCCAGATACAGGCGCAAGATGCTTACAACTCGTGGCCAATGATCACGGCTGTTGGCTCAAAACTTGTCTGTATGTTTAGCCGTGGAGCTATGCATGGTCAGCCGGACATTACCCGCCAAATATGGGGAAGCAGCTCAACCGATGGTGGACAAACCTGGAGCGCCTCGTCGCTCAAAATCGATAATGCTAGTCTCGATGACTCAACGGTAGGACGCGGCCTCGACAGTAGCGGTAATCTACTCCTCTGGACCCGTCAGGATACTGCTTCGAATGCAGAAACGCACTCATTATATCGCTCAACCGATGGCGGCAATACGTTTAGCTTGCTATCTAGCCCAACTTTTGCAAACCTACCGATTCAGATTAGCGACATCTTTTCGGTGCCAACCGTTGGTCTGATGGCATTCTTTCACACCAGTACTCCACTCGGTACATCAACCTCCTGGGGGATTGTTAAATCTACCGATGATGGCAATACATGGACACAGACGACAGTTGAGACTGGCTTGACTACCGACACATGGCCGACTGAAATATCCGGCGCCTACATCGGCGGCGGCAAGATTATTGCTATCGCACGTTCAAATTCCAACAACACAACAACCATAAAATCGCAATTTCAGATCACGTCTACCGACTATGGGGCTACTTGGACCAAGGCTGCGACTAATATTACCGATGTCACCACCTCAACTCCAAGCCTGATTTACGATGGATCGGCAGGGTTACTGTCGCTGTACTACTACCGCCGCGGGTCGCTTGCCTCGCTTCGGCGCCGTGTCGTCAGTGCCAACACGATTTTCTCTAGTCCGCTGAGCTGGCCCGACCCGACCATAATTGCCACAGGTAGCACAAGTCTTACCGAAGCAGGCAACGTGAATGCCTGCGTACTAGGTAGCAATCACATCGCGGCCTTCTACAACGGGCCCGATGCAGGCAACACAGGCATCTATGCCACTATTCTTGCGGCGCCTACGTCGTAGGTGCCAGTCTAGTATTAATATTGGCGGCTATCCTATACGTCATGCCCTCGAAGGGCACCAATCCAGCCCGGTACCGGATTGACAAACCTACTATGATTACATATAATTTTTATATGTAATCTGTATGGGATTTATATGTCTACTCAAATCATAAACCTATCGCTACCCGAGGAACTCGTCCGCAAAATTGACCGAGCGGCACAGAGTCAATACGCCAGCCGCAGCGAGTTCATTCGCCAGGCCGTCGTCACTCGCCTGCGAACGCAAGACGACGATATCTGGGCCGCGCTTGCTGCCGGAGCCGACGAAGTCCGCACCAGCGCTGAACAGGCCGGATATAAAACAGACGAAGATTTTGTTCGTGCCGTTAAAGAGGTTCGCCAAGAAGGTAAGCAATAGCCTGGCCATGCGCGTTGTGTATGATACAAGCTTACTGGTAACCATTGTGTCGCGCCGAGACCTCGTACTTCTTTTACAAGCAGAAGTGCTGATGGGCAAAGTATCACTTGTCGCTTCGCCGTTTATGCTTGATGAACTCGAAAGGGTATTAACGGCGAAGTTTGGCTTGACCAAGCAAGCAGCGAAATCACGTACTCGGCTACTGGCACGTGTCGCTGATGTAACGCAGCCCAAGAAGATCGCCCAGGTCTCACGCGACACCAACGACCCTATTATTGCAGCGGCCTTGTCCGGTGATGTGGAGTATATCGTTACCCTAGACCATGACCTGCTCGTCTTGAAGCAGTATGAGGGGATACAGATTGTGACACCTGATAGCTTCAGGGAAATTGTGTGCAGGCTGGATTAGGCGACATGGTGAATGGCCGGCTAACGAGTGGTGGAAAGGCGAAGCTCTTCTCTGCGCGGTTTGGTGGCAATACTTGTAGTAGAGCCCTGTAGGTGTAAAATAGAGCAGTTGTTAAATGCACGCTTAAGGCCAAAGGAGGCTCCCATGACTATTACAGCAATTCACGCCCGTCAAATTTTTGACTCCCGTGGATTTCCAACCGTGGAATGCGATGTAACGTTGTCGGATGGTAGCTTTGGCCGGGCGGCGGTGCCGTCTGGCGCATCTACCGGTAAGCGCGAGGCGCTTGAGCTGCGCGATGGCGATGCAGCGTTTGGCGGCAAGGGTGTTACCAAAGCAGTCGCGAACGTAAATGACATCATTGCTCCAGCGCTGATTGGACAAGAGGCCGACCAGCGTGCCGTAGATAACAAGCTCCTTGAACTTGACGGCACCGAAAACAAAGAAAAACTTGGCGCAAATGCCACCTTGGCTGTCTCGCTGGCTGTTGCCAAGGCTGCGGCCGCCAGCAAAAAGCAGCCACTCTTCCAATACGTGGCCGACCTAGTCGGTAACGATGCGCCGGTGCTGCCAATGCCTATGCTTAACATTTTGAACGGTGGTAAACATGCTGCTGGCTCAACCGACATTCAGGAGTTTATGGTCATGCCCGTTGGGGCTGCTGACTTTGCCGGCGCCATGCGCATTGCCAGCGAGGTGTACCACACGCTTGGCAAGGTGCTCAAAGATAAGGGGTACACAACCACTGTTGGTGACGAAGGCGGCTATGCACCAAGCGTTAAGGGTGGCTCCGACGAAGCCCTGCAACTGATCGGCGAAGCTGTCGAAAAAGCCGGCTACAAGCTGGGCGAAGATATTGTGCTGGCGCTTGATGTCGCCTCGAGCGAACTAGTGAGCGAAGACGGATATGACTTTGCCCGCGAAGGTCAGCTGTACACCACTGACCAGCTCATCAGCAAATATGAAGACTTAGCTAACAAGTATCCGCTGGTTTCGATCGAAGACGGTTTGTCCGAGGACGACTGGGAGGGCTGGAAGTGGCTGACCGAGCGCCTTGGCAACAAACTGCAGCTGGTGGGCGACGACCTGCTGGTAACCAACACCAAGCTGCTCAAGCGCGCCATCGACGAAAAAGCCGCCAACGCTATCTTGATCAAACCAAACCAAATCGGTACCCTCAGCGAAACTATCGACGCCGTGCAAATGGCCAAAGAAGCTGGTTGGAACACCGTGATGTCGCACCGTTCAGGCGAAACCGAGGACGCCACGATTTCTCACTTGGCTGTCGGCCTGAGCACCGGCCAAATCAAGACCGGCTCGTTTTCGCGCAGCGACCGTATCGCTAAGTACAACGAACTACTGCGCATTGCCGAGCAGCTTGATTCGCCGGTTTTGGCACAGCCATTTAAGCAGTAAGACGACTACGTCACCGACCTGGTTCGGGGCTAAAGCAGACTTCCGATCATACGAGCTATCTATAAGGGGTGAAACCTGGTATAATACAGGCGTTATGCGCCCGTAGCTCAGTGGATTAGAGTAGCTGGCTTCGAACCAGTTGGTCGCAAGTTCGAATCTTGCCGGGCGTACCAATTATTATCAGATTTTAGTGCCGAGCTTGTGACGGCTGCGATATAACCCTGCCGACTTGTTATCCAGCCAACATTTGCCAAACGATCTAACGGATCAAACGCTATTCCAGCAAGCTGAGCAAAAATGCGTTAATCCTGTTCAGTTTCTGGAAAAATTAACGATATATTCAAACTAGTACCTTCGCATACTGTAAATATGCTGGTTGTCGAAATGCCTATTGTCAAGGTCATTGACGGAACCTACTACACTCACGGCCAAGGTGTCTCCAACACTTAGTGGTTTGTGGTTCCGGCCAAAGGACTGTTGATTACTTAGGCTGTAGTCAAGTGTCCAGAGTGTACCAGATGAACTTTTAATGACAATCGAAGTGTTAGTTATGCTTGTAATTTTTCCTTGCGTATTACGCATGATCAGCTCCTTTGGAACATTGGATGGATCAGGCGCTCCTTCGCCAAATGGTATGACATCAGGGTTATTGTAGGTCTGGTTAGGCGCCTGATTAAATGCGTATAGACTTTCGCCATCAGTTGAGCCTTGTTTGTTTGCATCACATTGGTCGGCGCCATTGTTTAAGCAGATGTTCGTAGCACCGCCCCATGACGGCTCAAAGATTGACCTGCTCTCATCACTTTCATCTTTTGTAATTTGGGCCGCTTCCTGAATGCTGGCAAGGTCATGTGTTAATTCAAATGCAAAGTACTGCGTAATTGAAGTTGGTTTACTGGATGACCCAATGTGGTGCTCCAAATAGGCATCTTGATAGATAATCACCACGCTACCCGAAGCCAACATACTCGGGTCAACAATTTCACCTTGTTTATAGGAACTTACTCGTTCCTTAGGGAGGACGACGTGTTCGTCAGCCTGTCTACTGTGCTCTACTTTGTCGCCGACGATATATTTTTTATGTATTCTTACGGATTGAGCATTAACGCTTTCGACAGTACCCACCCAGGGGTAAACATATTGCGTCTTGTAGGGATCGCTAACGTGTTCAATACTGTCTTTAGGAATTTGAAAAGCGTTATTAGCCCGAAAGTGCAAACCCGACACAGTATTTAGCTCGGCATATGCCGTAATCGCTGCATCGGTATAATTGTGCTTTATTCCATGTTGAAATTTCCTTCCCTGATACTCTACCTCTACCGTTTTGCCACCGTTAACAATTCGGCGAATCAAGGCTATTGGGTTTGTGCCTGAAGCATAGGCGTAGCCAGTAAATGACAACGACAAAGCCATAACTACGGCGATACTGACCGTCAATGCTCGATGAATTTTAGAAAATCTAGTAAGTCTCATATGCAAATTCTCCTTCTGGTTTGCCTTCGCTGTACGAAGAACTTCGCCAAAAGTTTCACTACTCTTTGCACGTTTAATCGCGTGTAGTGTACGTGTAACAAATTCCTTATTCCCGCGATCTTGTGGTTGGGAGTCGATAATTCGCGCTTCTATACTATCTTTCATGACATCTTCTCCTTTAATTGGAGTTTTGCTCTACGGATCCAAGTCCGAGTAGTGTTTAAGGGTACGCCCTCTGCTTGTGCTATTTCTTGGTAGCTTTTACCGTCCCAATAATACGCCTCGATGACTCGGCGATATTCTGGCGGGACTAAGCTTTCCACCGCCTTCCTCATTTCTTCCCGTTCTTCATCTTCCAGATAAGTCGGCATTGTAGCTTCAGCCAGGGCTTCAACATCTTCTACGGCCATGGTGCGTTTGTTTTTTCTCAGGTGGTCCAGTGCTCGGTTGGTAGCAATTTTGTATAGCCATGTCGAGAAGCGTGATTTGCTGGCATCGTACGTTTTTAATTGCAAATAGGCCTTCACAAAGGCTTCTTGTGCTATGTCTTCAGCATCGTCACGGTCTTTAACAATCCGTTCACAATGAATGATGAGGCCGACATGATACCGTTCAACAAGTTCTGCATATCGGTCAGCGCCAGCAATTATCTCTTTAATGGTTTGGGCTTCATTTTCCATATCTACTATTACGTATTAAACACTAAAAAGTTTCACAGAGTTAAGTGATGTTAGTTTTGATTATAAAGGAGCGGTTATCGCGTTTATGCAGGGGTTTCTTTAGCCCTGGGCGAGTGTTTTTGAGCAGCCCGTGTAGCCCGCGGGTGTGAGCGCTAAAAGCCGGTCTTTGGCATCTTTGGGGATGTCGAGTTCGGTAACGAGTTTCTGGTAATCGCCTTTGGTGAGTTGCTTGCCGCGTGAGGCAGCCTTGATGGTATCGTATGCATCGGCAATGCCATAGCGGCGCATGACACTCTGGACGGCCTCGGTTAGCACAGGCCAGTTGGCATCGAGATCGGCGAGCATTTTGTCGGGGTTAGCAGTAATACCGGCCAGCCCTTTTTGCAGTGATTTGTGGGCAATAAGGGTGTGGGCAAAAGCTTCGCCCAGGGAGCGCAGTGCGGTTGAGTCGCTCAGGTCGCGCTGCAGGCGTGACTGTGGCAACTTGGCTGCCAAGTGGTTAAATAATGCGTTTGCAATACCGTAGTTGCCCTCGGCATTCTCAAAATTGATGGGATTGACCTTGTGGGGC
>DATCYV010000043.1:0-8497 GCA_036526215.1 Saccharimonadales bacterium (SeqCode) | reverse complement strand
CCAGCCGTTTCACCAATCTTGCTCGGTGTTATTTTGGCGCTCGCCCAAAAGTACAAGATTGTCCTAGGTGTCGCGGTTGACGGACACTCGTGCAATGGCGGCTTCCATCCAAAGGGTATGGCGATTGACATTAATGGCGTTACCTCGATGGACGGCTCACAAAAAACGAGCGATGGACGACATATTAACCCCAGCGACTATTCGAGCAATAACCCTATACTGCTCAGCTTTTACAACGACGCTGGCAAATTGCTTGACCAATCGGGTGGAGGAGGTCTGGGCCAGTATTTCAGCTGGGGAACGCCGCCGCCAAAAGTTTCATCGAAGGTTAATTATTTTGATGACGCACCTAACCACTTACATATGGATGTAGGGAGGCGCTAGTCATGAAAAGCATCCGCATCACCTCTATTTTTAAGCGAACTATGCTCGTTTTGTGCAGCTTGCTTGTCGTTAACGCAGCGCCAACCTATGCGCAGTTTACCAACGACGCCATGAACGCAATTAACAACGGCTACGGATGGTACGATCCTAACTTTGGCGGCTGCACAACTGGCGGCAGTACTCCCGTATCAGGGCTAACTGGTAATGACAATGTACAGCAGGCATATAACTTTTTTGTTGGCATGGGCCTAACTAATTTTCAGTCGGCGGGTATTGTCGGCAACCTTATGTGGGAATCAGGCGGTGTTAACCCTACCAGTCATCAGAAGGGTGGGCCGGGTACCGGTATTGCTCAGTGGAGCAACCCCGGCCGCTGGAACGATTTAGTCTCGTGGGTAAGTAACCCGAAAAACTTCCCGGATAGTCAAGCGCACGATGCATATACGATGTACGCGCAGCTCATGTTTTTGTGGCACGAAATGAAAGACGTTCCGCCGTGGAATAAAGCTCTTCCAGCAGTACAGGCTTCACAAACAGTTGAACAAGCTACCAAACAATTCGAAATAACCTTTGAAAAATCGGCTGATTCTAAGGGCAGTGACGGCCTGATCCTAGACAACAACATGCGCATTAAAGATGCTCGCTTGGTATTGCAGCAGTACGGCGGCGGCCTAGCTACTACCAATCCAACAACCGGCGAAGCAGTCAGTGACTGCCCGGTAACAGCTGGTGGACAGACACAGTATATAGACGGGTTTACGGTGTATAACCAGTGCGACCCAGCTTGGGCGAATGCGCCGTATAGTTCAAGCACGGTTTGCAACTCGGGCTGCGGCCCTTCCGCTATGGCAATGGCTATTACGGCACTAACCGGACAGCGCGTCACACCAGACCAAACGGCAGCATATGCCGGAGCGCAAGGTATGTATCTGCCAGGAGTAGGCAGTGATTGGAGCATCGCCCCAGTTGTCGCCAAGCATTGGGGGCTCAACGCTACCTTTATCGGTCCTAACGCTACCAAGATTACTCAGGCACTCCAAGCAGGCGCCGTTATAGTTGGCGCTGGCCAAGGACCGTTGCCGTTCACTAGCGGAGGACACTATATTGCCATTCGCGGCGTAACTGCCGATGGCAAATGGATGATCGGCGATTCGGCACACCGCAACACGAGTGCGCAACAATGGGACCCAGCATCATTATTGGCCTACATGGGTGGCGGTAGTATTTACGCAATATCAAAGGAGCCTACAAAATATGGCAGACAAAACACACCGATCTAAACTTATAATTATCATCGTCAGTTCTGTAGTGTTTGTCGGACTCGTGGGATGGGGTGCAACACTGCTTAGTAACCACGCCAAACAAAAGGGCAGCAAAACGACCGACTTCACTACTCAGCAGGGTTATTACGATCCTAACTCCCATCAGACAATCTCAAACCCAAGCGGCAAAACACCTGATTTATACGGAGCTATGCCTGGTTCGCCGGTTTTCTTAGGGCTAAACGCTTTACTCAATAATGGCCTCACACTGACACAGGTGGGTGATTATAAATTCGCCCTCTACCAATTCGTAAAGTCCAACAAGATTGCAGCCACCGAAGCCAGCATCGCCGTCGATAGTGTTACTACGCCACCGATTGATCCCGATCGCACAACCGATACGCTAACCATCTACTTTAATATTGTTATCAATCGCAAAACGATCTACAAAGCAGTCCTCGACTATTCAAACCTTGATACAGCCCAGCTAAAGCTCACCGATAGCGCCGGCACTCAAGTTTACGACTCCGGCCCTGTCACCAACCAGAATGTTTACTAATCTTCAGTAGCCAGCGGAATAATATTACTGCTGGTAAAGTGGTGCACTACGACATCGGCGTCAGTGGTGGTAATAAAGGTTTGGTAGAGCGATACGTACTGTGTAAGGGCTTGCCGCCGCACAGTATCGAGCTCACTGAATACGTCGTCTAAAAGGAGTAGAGGCTTTTCGCCGCGCACCGATTCGAGCAGCTGCAGCTCAAGCACCTTAAGCGCCAAGACTAAAGTGCGCGTCTCGCCGCGCGAGGCGCTTTCGGCAACGTCATGGCCGTCGATAATCACTCGTAGATCGTCACGATGTGGCCCGGAGGCTGTAAAACCACGCAGCACGTCTAATTCCAGGTTATTCTCGAGTTTATGCAGCAGATGAGTCTCGTACGTGTCAGCAGGAAACTGCGAGGCATACTTGAGGGTTATGACATTACTGCGGCCCGAGAGAGACTGGTACAGCTCACCAATACGCTCCGCGAAACGTTGCACCAGCAACTGACGCTCGCGCACTATCTTGCCGCCCAATTCGCTCAGGCGGACATTCCACACAAACAGCTGCTGCGCGAGATCGCGCGGACCCCGCTTAAGCAGAGCGTTACGCTGAGCTAGCACGCGCTTGTAGTGACGGCGCACACTGCCATACCCAGCTTCTGTTTGTTCAATCAGGTCATCCAGAAAGCTGCGGCGCAGGTCTGGTGAGCCACTCAAGAGTAACAGGTGATTCGGTTCAAACAATACCACTGGAAGGGTGCGGGATTGATGCAAACGCGTAAAAACTTGGTCGTCAAGTTCAAAGCTTTTGGCGGCCTTCGGTTCATTTACAATCTTTACGGTGCGGCGCCCAGAGGGCATGTCGGCATCCAAACGAGCCCATGACGACCCAAACTGCACAAGCTCGGCATCTTTGGCTTTATACGAGCTGCCGCGTGCCAACACCAGCACCGCCTCAAGCAGGTTGGTCTTGCCGCTGGCATTCGGGCCCACAATGATATTAACCCCCGGATCAATCTCGAACGAGGCATCGGTATATGACCGAAAATGTTGCAGCCGTATGTCGGTAACCATGCTTTTACTATTGTACAGTTATGACTTGAGCGGCATGACGATGTGAGTATAATCTTGCGCCTTTGGATCACGGATGACGGTTGGTTCGAGCTTGCCATTGAACGAGAAGGTAACGTCATCACCGCTTAAAGCGTGCAACGCATCCAGAAGGTACCGGGAGTTCAGCGTAATCGTGCCGGTGCCGGTGACTTTGGCGTTGGCGGTTGCCGTGTTCTCGCCAAGCTGCGAAGCAACCGAGCGAATACTGACGTTTTGATCTGCCTCGTCGACATTAATAGTGATACTTCCAGCGCTCTCTCGGGCAAAAAGGCTCGATACCTTAGTAACGTTCAAAAAGTCAGCACGCTTAAGATCGGCAGTTACCGAAAACGACTGAGGAATAAGCTTGCGGTAATCAGGGTATCTACCCTCGATGAGGCGGGCTACGAGCTCGACATCACCAACCCGAAAGAGCACCTGTTGCTCATCGCTCGTCACCTCAACATCGCCTTCATAATCGCCTAAGATGCGCAGCAGATCGTGCATAGCTGAGCCGGGCACGAGCAATTCTATGTCTTCGGCGTTATCGCCCAGCTCTTTCTCGGCCAAACGGTAGCTGTCGGTTGCAGCCATATAGAGTTTTCCCTCAAAGGTATGCAGCAGCACGCCAGTCAGCACTGGCCGGGACTCGTCGGCCGATGCAGCCATAGCGACTTGCTGCAAGCTCTTTTTAAGAAGCGACCCCGACACGATCCAACTTTTACCATTCTCGATGGCGGGCATAACCGGAAACTCTTCGGCCGAAACACCGTTAATAACTGATTGATACCGATCAGTAGCAATATGCAGTCTGTAATCATCGAGCTTTAGGTCGATGACTCCGCCCGGCAGGCTACTTACAAAATCTTGCATCAGGCGAGCAGGGACGGTGATCGCACCGTCTTCGGCTACTTTGGCACCAATATAATGCGTGATAGCAATGTCTAAGTTAGTGGCGGCAATGCTGAGCCGGTTATTGACTGTCTTAATGAGTACGTTCGCAAGTACCGGAAGCGTTCCACGAGTGTTGGCTACGCGGGCGACAGTACCAAGTGCTTTATTCAGATTTTCCTGGGTGACCTGGAGCTTCATGGATTATCCCCTATTATTAATTACTATTATTTCTTTAAAAGTTATTTATTGTTCTTGTTATAGGCCCTGTGCAAACCGTGGAAAACCGTGCGTTTAACAGATTGTATAGGGCGCAAAATTGGGTGGAAAAGGGCTGTGAAAGAACCTGTGTGAAAGATGCGGAATACTGATGTTTTACCACAGGGGGCCTGGCTATTTGCGATAAACCTGCGCACAAAATGTGTTCGTCTCCACGGGTTTTTGGCAGGCTTTGCACGGCTTGTGCACAGGTATTACACATGCAAACGCTCCTTGATTTGGTTGATGGCTTCACGGATATCGGCATCGATGCGGTATTCCTTTTCGATCTTTTCAATCGAGTGGATGGCGGTGGTGTGATCCTTGCGGCCGAGCTCGCGGGCGATCTTGGGGAAGCTGAGATGTAATTCGCTGCGCAGCATATACATGGCGACTTGCCTTGGGACGACAATGTCTTTGTCGCGCTTTGGGCCCATGATGTCTTCGACGGGTATCTGAAAGTGTCTGGCCGTGCGCTCGATGATTTGTTTGGCACTGATGTGCTTGGGCCGCGCACTGCTACTGCCGAGCATACTGCTGACGACATTCATGTCTGGGTCGAGGCCGCGCATTTCACAGAAGGCAAGCAACTGGTTGAGAGCGCCCTCGAGTTCACGGATGTTGGTCTGGATATTAGTTGCCAGATATTCCGCAACCTCGGTGGGTAGTTCGGTGCCATGCTGGTGGGCTTTTGTTTGCAGGATTGCACAGCGAGTTTCAAGGTCGGGGTTTTGCATATCGATGCTCATGCCCCAGGCAAACCGGGAGCGCAGGCGTTCTTCGAGCGGTGCGATTTCGCGCGGTGGCCGGTCGCTGCTCATAATGATTTGTTTGTTGCCTTGGTGCAGGGTATTGAAGGTGTGGAAGAACTCCTCCTGAACCTTTTCTTTGCCGGCCATAAATTGGATGTCATCGACGATCAGCACATCGGCTGTACGATAGTAATCGGTAAAGTCGCTGATCTTTTTGTAGCGCAGCGCGTCAACGAACTCTTGCAGAAACTGCTCACTCGAGACGTATACAATGCGGGCGTCTGGATTATTGGTAAGCACCGCATTGCCAACCGCCTGAATAAGGTGTGTTTTGCCAATGCCCACGCCGCCGTACAAAAAGAGTGGATTGTACTTGGTGCCTGGTTGGAGCGATACTGCCTGACATGCCGCGTAGGCGAGCTCATTGCCGGAGCCGACCACGAAACTTTCAAATGTATACTTATCGTTGAGGCCCTGACGGTAGTTGTGTGTAAGGCTGTTTACGTTCGCACGTTGTGGCCGTTCGGTTGCAACCGTAGCTTGCGGCTTTGGCTGGGGTGTTAAGACGACGGTCTCTTCCTGCTGTCTTTGACTGGCGCGCAGTGGTGACGAATGTATTTTGTACTCGACCTTTATGCCGTCGGCGCCGTTCTTGCGGAGCGTTTCGGCAATAAGCTCGTTGTACTTGCGTTCTAACTGCTGCTTAATAAAGACATTGGGGACGCCGATAGTAATGCTCTCGTCATCTCGCCTGAGCATGGTCGTATTTTTAAACCATGTTATAAAGTTTCCGCGAGATATCGACAGTTCGATTTCTCCTAAGACTGCTTGCCACAGGCTGTTTTGCACGATGCGTTACTACCCTCACTACTTACTGATATTCCCAAAAGGTATCTACAGGTAAATATACGCCATGCTCGCCGACTTTTCCACACCCAAAACGATGTTAAATAAGTAACTTTGTGCAAACGGCAAGAATAGGGGTTGAGTTTTCCACACAGCGCGGTCTTATCTTGAAAACTGTGGAAAATACTTGGCGAATCGTGGAAAACTTGCTATAGTAACGGGGTTAAACATTGTGTTTTTCACCAAGACACACTAAATGTAAAGTAACGCAGATGCGGCAGTGGAGGTAACCTCTGTTTGTAGAGGTTGTTCCCGAGCCGTTAATGCGGTAGAGTAAAAGCAGTATGCCAAAACGAACGTATCAACCAAAGAAGGGCCATCGCAGTAAAGAGCATGGATTCCTTAAGCGTATGGCAACCCGTGCCGGCCGCATTGTATTAAAGCGCCGCCGTAACAAGGGTCGCGCGCGCCTTACGCACTAAGCCTTGCGCTTAATAGAGCGTGCAAACGGAGATTGTCCGAGAAACCTATGATCGATAGAACACACCGATTTCAAGGTCACGGCAGTCTCCGTTTTGTGTATCAAAAGGGGCAAACTGCCCGCGGGCCATTTTGTTCGCTTAAATATGTATTGAACCGGCGCCGCAAACAGTACCGCGTAGCAGTAGTGGTGAGCCGCAAGGTGCACAAATCGGCCGTAGTGCGTAACCGCATCAGGCGCCGTATTTACGAAATAGTCCGCGCCAGGGCAACACGTATTACCGATCCGTATGACCTGGTTTTTATTGTGTATAGCGACCAGTTGGCAACAATGCCCGCGCCGCAACTGGAGCGGACAATCCTAGAAAAGCTTGAGAAAGCCGGCGTTTTTGCAGTGAACGCTCCTGGACCGGCGGCGAGTCATGATATAGTAGTACCAAAGGAGAAGTAGATACCGCATGTTTACGACGCTTATCGTCAAACCAATCTTTAACCTGTTAGTCTTTATTTATTCGATTATTCCAGGACATAACTTTGGCCTGGCTATCATACTCTTTACTATTGTAGTCCGGATACTGTTGTACCCGCTGCTTAAAAAGCAGCTGCATCAGGTAAAGATGATACGCAAAATCCAGCCGGAGCTTAAAAAGATCAAAAAAGCTGCCGCTGGCGACAAACGCAAAGAACAGCTCATGACCATGGAACTGTACAAGGAGCGGGGCATTAACCCGTTTGGTTCGCTCGGCGTTACCTTGATCCAGATCCCTATTCTGCTCGGCCTGTACATTGGTTTGCAGAAGGTGGTCAAAGATCACGAAGCAATCGTCTCATTTGCATATCCATTTTTGCAGGATTTTAGCTGGCTTAAGGAGTTGGCGCATAACATTCATTTGTTTGATGCAACACTCCTGGGCAGCGTCGACCTTACCAGGGCCGCGCTGAGCAACACCGGCGTGTACTGGCCGGCGATGGTTATTGTGCTTGGTAGTGCCGCAGCCCAGTTTTATCAGAGCCGCCAACTGTCGCCTGCGCCTAAAGACTCTCGTGGACTTCGCGCCATTTTGCGCGACGCAAAAGAGGGCAAGCAGGCCGACCAGTCAGATGTGAACGCCGCAATGAGCCGCAACATGACCTACCTGCTGCCAATTTTGGTTCTTACGTTTACGATACATTTGGCATCGGCCCTCAGTTTGTACTGGCTGGTTGGTAGCTTGGTAGCTATTATCCAGCAGCGCATTATTTTGCGCGAGGACGTGACCGAAATGGAGGCCGAGGCGACTACAAAGTCGGCTGCGACCCGTGAAAAGCATGCTATTGAAGCGGAAGTTGTAGACAAGCCGAAGGCTTCTGCAAGTAAAAAGAAGGCGGCACGTAAAAAGCGGAGGAAGTAATGGAAGAAGCCATCCAATATGCCAAGAAATACCTTGAAGATATCCTGTCATTTTTTGGCCTAAACACTGATGTGTATGCGACAGCCGAGGACGACGTTATCGAGCTTGAGGTGCCATCAACACATCTTAATGGCTTCCTCATCGGCCAGCGTGGCGAAAATATGCGTTCGCTGCAATTCCTGGTGAGTAATGCCCTCAAGAATCAGGGGCATGAATACACTCGGGTCAACGTTGACATCGCAGATTACAAAAAGCAGCGTGCTGAGCGTCTGAGCGGCCGCGCCGAAGAGTGGATGAAGCACGTTAAAGATTCTGGCAGTCCAATGGAGCTTAAGCCGATGAGCGCGGTTGACCGTCGCACGGTACACAAACTCGCCCAGGAGTATGGGCTGTCCAGTGAATCTGTTGGCGAAGGCCGCGACCGGCACATTGTGCTCAGACCAGCAGACAACCTCGAAGCCGAGGGCGATGAAACCTCGGAGGCTACTTCAACCGAGACCTTAGGCGCAGCCGAATAATAGGTGTCGATTGTTCCGCTGAGTACAGGTGCAAAACCTATTGCAAAAGAGTCTTTTGCAAATCCCTATCAAATGTAAACACG
>DATCYV010000042.1:0-3871 GCA_036526215.1 Saccharimonadales bacterium (SeqCode) | reverse complement strand
CCAGTCGCCCCAAGCAGCACCGGCACTCCCAGCAAGAGGTGTTTGTACCCCTGGATTGACTTCCAGGTTTTGACATACAACGCCAAAAACACCGCCTCGATAATAAACATGTAGCCTTCTAGCATAAAGGCAAAGCCAATCGCATGGCCACCAAACTGCAAAATACCCGGCCAAATCAGGAACATTTGCAGCGCAACCACGCTGCCCGACAGCACGCCGCCGATCACCAGCACGCTTACGACGTATGACCACAGACGCGCAGATTCGCGCATTGGGTTACTTTTGCGTCGGATTGCAAGCCATTCCACGAACAGCATGCACAGGGGTAAGCCCACACCCAGCAGAGCAAATATGATATGAAAGCCAAGACTGTCCGCCATAAGCACTCGGCCAGCATTCAAATGTTCCACGTTCCCTCCATTGTTGTAGTTATGACTCAATAATATATTGATAAGCATAGACGAGATGTGACAAGCGTCACACATATTGCTGTCTGCGCCGCCAACGGGCAACTCATAAGGCAACGTACACAAATTAGTACGATACATGACTAGGTTATAGCAAAGACAGTGGTAAAATGAGGGCTTTGTGCATTAAAAAAGGAGGCTCCTGATGAGCGAAGTACTTGACCCAGACCCACAACTGACCTCCGAACGCGACGACGGTACTGACGATGGTGTCGGTGGTGGGGCCTGTGCCCATGCCGAGCTTGACGACCTTGCCTACGGTATTAACGGGCTACTCGTCGATATCGAAGATAGAAGTTATTCAGGTACGACCCGGATGAGGGAGCTACGCCACACCGATGGCCTCGTGAAAGTAGTGTTTACCTGTGGCAGGACAGCCTGTGACGCTGAGTTTTGTGCGCTTGTGAATACAGACCGGACCTGGGCGACCTTGCTGTCGAATGACGATCCACAAAAGCGCTGCGCGGGCAGCCCTCCAGAGCTGATATAATACCGCCATGCACAAAAAATACAGCGCAGTCGCCATTGGCAGCTGCTATCTTGACATCAACTGCCCGCATTATCCCTTTGGAGCTAGCGGCATACCTGCCGAGGTTGAGCTGGTCGGTGACCAGTACGAGGCTGTGCCGGGCGGCTCGGCCGTCAACTTTTGCCGCCTGCTAAGCGGGCTGGGGCTTAAGCCCGTGTTCATTGGCATGTCAGGCACTGATCCGATTGCCTCTGTTTTGTCACAGCTACTAGAAGAGCAGGGCGTCCACGCGCTGTTCGCCGCCCGAAGCGACCTAAGCACCAACATTAGCTTTGCCATGACCAGCCCGGAGCACCAACACATTATGCTCGTCAGCGGCACTGCAAACCCCGCGTTGAACCCCGATGATATTTTGCCCAAACTGCGCGAGGTTATTGGCGATACCGACCTGCTGTTTATGGGCGGCTGCTTTAAGTTGAAGGCCTTTGAGCAGTCCTTTGCCACGATCACCCAGATGGCAAAAGAGCAGGGCGTGAAACTGGTTGTTGACCACAACCGCATCCCGAAGGGCACGACTGATAGTATGCTGGCCGCTGTTAAAGAGCTGGTTTTGAGCGCCGATTACTATCTGCCCAGCCGTGATGAGTTCTGTGCATTTTGGCAAGTGACAACTATCGAGGAAGGCCTTGAACTCTTGAACCGTGAAGCCCCAGGGCTTACTGTAGTCGTCAAAGACGGCGCAAACGGTGCACATTATTTTGAGAATGGCACCGTGCAACATGTTCCGGCCGAAGTAGTGAGCGGCAAGCTCCAACTCACTGGCGCCGGCGACAGCTTTAACGGCGGCGTGATGGCTGCGCTTGAAAATGACAAGCCGCTGAGCGAGGCCGTGGCCTACGCCTGCCAAGTTGCAGCGGCGAAAATCTCTGGCCAGCCCTTGCCAAAGACAGCAAAGTAAGCAATCATGAAAAGCATGAGAGTTGACTTCCGTAAAATCCAACGGATGATGCGCCCATCGCAGCGCGACCTTATTATGGTATGCGTCGGAATTGTCATAGCGCTCATCGTATTCGGGCTCGGTATTCTAAGACAACACATGCAAACGCCGCTGCCAGCAGAATCCGACCAAATCACCACCGCTTGGATTCCAGACACCGTCAAAAAGTGGCATACACAAATTGAACAGCAAGCCAAGCGCTACAACATTGACCCCAACTTGGCGGCCATCATCATGACCATGGAATCCGGCGGCTATGCCCGTGCCGATAGCGGATACGCCCAAGGGCTCATGCAAATCACGCCAGCTACCGCCAAAGAAATAGCCAGCAGACACCTCAAAACGCCTGTAAAGAGTTTCAACATTTGGGATCCCAGCACCAATATCGAACTTGGTGCGGCGTACCTGGCTTGGCTGCGCGACGAATTCGGCACAAGCCGCCAAGGGCCCAGCTGGAATAGCACTGTCGAACTGATTGCCGCCGGCTACAACGGCGGGCCTGGCGCCGCCAACAGCCTCGAGCAAGGCAAGGGGCTCCACGACACGCAAACCGTGGTGTATTCGCGCGATGCCTTTAATATGTGGCGCGAACGCGTATCAAAAGACAGCCCCACCTTTGACCGCTGGAAGGAACGCGGCGGCCAGGCGCTACTCGACAAAGCAGCAACGCAGTAAGCAATAGAGACATGCCAGAGCATCCCCCAACTAGCCTTTCTGAGCAGGATCAATTACTCCCCGAACAAGACATCGTTGAAGTAATAACTGATGCTTGGTCCCAAGACCTGACCGATCTATGGTTTGGCGCCGAGCAGTACCTTACCGCACTCACCACTGGCAATATTCCACCGGACCCCAATGCGGCAGGCGATTTTATGCGGCGCGTGACCCAAAGCGAAGAGATAACACCGTCGATTCTCGGCTGCTGTGTGCACATTGCCCGCCAGATAATTGAGCAAACTCACGAGATAGCTGTGCGCCAAGGCGAAACAACCGGGCAACCCGACTATGGGCCTATCCTCGTACCGCTCAGCGAAGTCGATGAACAGACATTGCAAGCCATGCTTGAATCAGAAACATTTTCTATTGATACCGAGTACGCCCTTGGGCACACATCCGGCCAGACGATCGCCATTGGCCGGATTCTTACGAAAGTATATGGCAATGTAAGTATGCTTGATTTGGCCGACCCAGACAACAAGGCCTTTAATGACCCGCTTGCCATCGAGTTACGATCTCGGCCCGACTTCATAGCGGCGGTCGTTTCGGAACTGCACAGGCCTGAACCATGGCGCGAAGGAACATCGCCAAGAGATATAGCTTACCTGAAGCGATTTTGGGCAGACAGATTTTTGCAGTATGTCGGCAATATGCCCGCAAAGCTACGCTACGACCTGTTATTCGACTCGATTTCCCGGACGGCAGCAGCCAAGGATCCCAGCGATATTGATGATAGGAGCCTTGAATCCCTTCTGATCCGCACGGCCGCAAACTTACGGGTCATTGGTGTCGATAACGCACTATTGCTCAACGAGAAAGCCGGTATTGTTAGTTTTGACTATTACGATGCCGACCAGCTGCGCCTAACCGCCCTTTTTGCAGCAGGCGACAGGGAGGCAATTGAACACCTGCAGGCCGGCGATGTTACCGTCGTCTTTACTAACACAAAAGATGACGACTCAGGGGCGCTGTCTAATACTGCACATACGTTTCGGACGCCCAATTCTCGCACGCTTTTCTTTGAGATTGCCAACCTAGAAGACGCTATAGGATACCTTGAATTGCTGCGGCAGAACGGCATTAGACCTTCGACGTTTGTATACTCTGACCACGGGCTGCCTGATGGGTTTGATGCCAGGCTTAGCGGCAAAAATGTACGAGTAACGCACAACACCCTGGCAGGGCCAACACTAAGTGGCGCACCTCGGGTTGGGCTGCAAG
>DATCYV010000041.1:0-9302 GCA_036526215.1 Saccharimonadales bacterium (SeqCode) | reverse complement strand
CAGCCTCATATATTCGTTCTAGTCGTGATTCGTTTTTTGTTTCCATTTTTGCAAACTACACCTTAGATTATATACCTCAGGCGAATCATCTGCTATACTCATCCCTGTTCACTACTGCTCGCACGCGGGGGTGTAGCTCAGTGGTCAGAGCAGGCGGCTCATAACCGCTTGGTCGTTGGTTCGAAACCAACCACCCCCACCACAGCAAGACAACTGGAACCTGTTACCTTCCACCAGATTGGAATTCATTCAGTGCAACTAATGACGCAAATGACTCTTTTGAGGAGTATTGGCGTCATTTTTGTTGCCAGAACAGCTTATAGGCTAATTGGCATCGCGGCGAACAAAAAGTACCGCTGACGCCGCCCATGCAACGGCTAAATACGCAGCAAACACACCGGTCGCGGCTAGAGCGCTCAGCGCGCCAGAATCCCGCATTGGGGTAATTATTTGCGCGAGGGCATTAAACGGCAAGACATTATTGCTAACTTTGAGCCACATGTGCAAGAGCGGCTCTAAGCTTGGCAGGATAAAGTACGCGACAATCGCAAACACCACGCTGCGCGACCAAAAACCAAAGATCATACCAACAAATGCACCGCCACAGATAAACGCAAGCGACCGCCCAACAACACTCCAGAGATCAACATGCTGAACACCGAAGTGGTGGCCACCAAGTTTAACGCCGATGTACATCTCTAGCACCGCCAACGCAAGGGTTAACAGCGTAAAGACTACGCCATATACGCCAACAACAAGAAACTTAGAAAGGAGCACCTTAAGCCGGCTATTTGAGATAGTCAGCGTGTACATAATTGTGTTGTAACGATATTCATGCGTTATAAGCAGAATTGCCACAACGGCAGCAAACAGCTGGATCGGGTTCATAACCTGCAAAAGGCTCGTCTGTAGGTACGAGGCGTTGCCCGCCTCCCATGCTCTATACCCCACACCATACAGCGAGAAAAATCCCACCAAAAGCCATGCAAAACCTGTTAAAAAGTATGTCGAGCGTACGGTAAGCAACTTACGGAACTCGGCGCGCAGTGTAGCTATCATCGCTTACCTCCCTTTGTGGCGCTGGTTTTGTATTCTTCTGATTCAGCCGTCAGCTGCAAGAAGGCCTCTTCAAGCGAAGCAGTTTGGTTCGCCAGCTCAAGCACGGTCACGCCTGACTTAAACGCGAGTTTACCTATTTCATCGGTAGTTGTGCCGGTGACTTGCAACCCGCCCTTGTCTTCTTGCACGGTAAAACGATCTGCTAGCTCTTTCTTGAAGCCCTTAAGGTTCGTCGTCCGAACAAAGATAGACGATGCCGAGTTCTTTTGGATGAGCTCTTGGAGCGGGCCAGATGCTATAAGCTTACCCTTGCCGATTACTACAAGATCATCGGCCATCAACGACATTTCGCTCAAAAGGTGGCTCGAGACGAATACAGCGTTGCCCTTATCAGCGTAGTCTTTAAGGAACTGGCGCAGCCAGGCAATACCCTCTGGGTCCAGACCGTTTGCCGGCTCATCTAAAATGAGGTACTTTGGCTCGCCCAAAATTGCGGCCGCAATGCCAAGGCGCTGGGCCATACCAAGCGAGAACTTGCCCGGACCTTTCTTGGCGACATCCTTTAGGCCAACAAGATCAAGCACTTCATCGACCCGGCTTAAAGGAATATCGCTTGCCGTGGCCAGCACTCGGAGGTGCTCACGAGCGGTGCGGGTCGGATGGAATGCCTTGGCTTCGAGCAAGATGCCGACTGTTTTAGATGGTCGCTCGTATTCACGGAGCAGCTTGCCATCAAAGGTGGTCGTGCCCTGACCGTTGTCGAGGCCGAGCATAAGGCGCATGGTGGTCGACTTACCGGCGCCATTCGGGCCCAAAAAGCCAGTTACCCGTCCGGTCTGGACTTCAAAACTAATATCATCAACCGCTACTTTTTTGCGGTATCTTTTATGGAGGTTAGTTGCCTTAATCATCCCGGGCATTATAAACCGGTTTGCGGCACTTGGCTACTTAAATTGGCGCGCTTGTGCGAGCATGTTCAGGAGCTCTTCAGTATTCTGGGCGTCCATGAGCTGTTCGCGCAGTTCTTTGGCGCTATCAAAGCCGTTTATGTACACCTTGCAGAATTTGTTGAGCGTGACTATTTTGCGATCTTTGTTGGTCCAGGTTTCAGCAAAAAGCTTAACGTGTTTAGTGTAGAGATCAACCTTCTGCTCGCGCGAAAGCGACCCCCATGGGCTAGACTCGGCAAAAGCGAACGGGTCTTGAAAAATACCGCGGCCAATCATAATGCCATCGACGCCGTATTGCTCGGCAAGCGCCAGGCCGTGTGCGCGGTTTTTGACATCACCATTGCCTACAATAACCGTCTGCGGCGCGATTTTGTCGCGCAGCTTGCAGACTTTGCCAATTACATCCCAGTGCGCGGGTACATCGCTCATTTCTTTGCGAGTCCGGCCATGAACAGTCAACATGTTAAGGTTTTGCCCGAGGAGAAGTTCGATCCACGATAGGTCGATTTGGTTAAAGCCAAGCCGGGTTTTAACACTCACCGGAATGCGGCCTGCTGCGCCTGCCTGAGTCGCTTTAATAATCTCGATCGCAAGCTCGCGGTTGTTTATGAGCGCACTGCAGCTGCCGTTTTTAACCACTACCTTTTGCGGGCAGCCCATGTTGATGTCAATACCGGCAAAACCCATTTCGACCAGCTCCTGGGCCGTCTTGTAGTAATTTTCTGGATTATTGCCCCATAGCTGCGCCACTAGCGGCTGCTCTTTTGGCGTAAACATAATGCGTTTTACCAGGCGTGGCCGGCCGGCGCTTTGTAGTCCGTCGACATTTACAAATTCGGTGAAAAACAGATCTGGACGGGCACAATCGGCGACCATCCGACGAAAAACCGTGTCGGTTACGTCGTCCATCGGTGCTAGTACAAAGAATGGGCGCGGCAGGTCGCCTAGATAGTTCATAGCTATACTTACTATATCATACTTCTTACGCTATTTCAATTTTAGCGAAGGGGTAGTTCGGTCGGCGGCTCGTCCGGAGATTGTGATGGCGTTTGCGACAATGGCTGCGAGCCAGTCTGCGGCGCGTTGGCTTCGGGTTGAGTATCCTGTTCCTGTTGAGGATTCATATTCTGGCCTTGAGGTCGAGGCTCAGGAAGTGGCTGATATGGCGTCTCGGGAGGTTGATGGCCACTTTGCTGGCCTTCTTCGATTGGTTGGACAGCCTGGATGCCATTAAGCGGCAACTCGACATATCCCTCGCCCGATACAAAAACACCGGCGTAGCCCGTTCTGATGAAGTTCTCAAGGTCTTGATACGTATCGTAATAATCGGTCATTACAACTTTGCCAGATTTGAGTGTTATCTGGTAGCGATAGCGTTTGGTTTTCCAGTCATCATTCATAGCTCTACTATACCCTGATTATACGGACTAGCAAAAGTAGCCGCGAAAACTACTCCCAGCGGAAGACACGAAAGGCAATTAGGTAAATAGCCACCAGCCAGAGTGTCAGCACGCCAATTTGCGGACCGAGATCAAGCAAACTCTTGCCTTCGGTGGCAATAAGCCGGATGCCGTCAATGGCGGCCGACAGCGGAATGTAGTTGGAAACGCTTTGCAGCCACTCTGGCATGAGGAAGCGCGGGAAGAATGTACCCGAAAGGAACATCATCGGGAAAACCACAATGTTGGCAAGCGGCGCCACCTGGCGCTCGTTTTTTGCCCAGCCACCGAGGGCCAGCCCAATACCCAAAATGGTCACGATGCTGTAGGCGATAAATACCAACAGCCCAAGCGGGTTACCGACAATATGCAAATGGAACACGCCAATCGCAACAGCAAACATGACAGCAATCGAGATGAGACCAAGCAATACCTGCGTTACCACCGTAGATAAGAAATACTCAGACACCTTGAGCGGCGTAGTGTGCAAGCGGCGCAAAATACCTTGCTTTTTGAGTTCTGGAAAGACGTTCACCGGCCCAAAGATACCGATACCCAAAATCGAGAAACCAAGCAGACCAGCAAAGGTGTAATCAAACTGCCTGAGCCCCTTTTGGCTTGACTGCCTGCCTTCTACTGAAAGCGGCGTAATATTGTGAACGTACTTGTCGTTAATCTGGTTGAACTGGGCATCGAACACCGAAACCAACGTTTGGCCAGCAGTTTGTGAGTTTTGCGTGTATTCGACAGTTGCCTTACCTGATGGGTAGTTGGTGCCTGGTTTAATTTCGCCAAAGCCCTTTGGTAAGATAATCGCACCATCGATTTGGCTACGTTTGAGTTTCTCGTTAACCTTGTCCATGGTGGTAGCTTGCGGGTCAACCTTGAACAGTTTTTCGTGCTTAATGGTGTTTACAAACTGTTTGGCAAAGGCTGTGTCCGATTCATTGATGACGGCCACCTTAAAGTTCGTGCCGTTGCTGCGGCCAAAGATGCCCCCAAACACAAACAGAAAGATAAGCGGGAACAAGATTGAAAAGAAGATCGCCAAACGATCACGGAAGAAACGCCTGGTGTTAATCCGGGTAAATGTCCAAATAATAAAGAGTGATTTCTTCATATGTTAGTCCCTCAGGCCCTTTCCGGTTAGGTCGATGAACACATCTTCCAGGTTAGCCTGCTCGACCTGTTGCTCTTTTTTGAAGCCGCGACCGAGAAGTTGCTTGATAAGGTTCTTGGGAGTGTCGATGATCTTGATCTCGCCGTCATCCATAATGGCCACCCGGTCGCAAAGCAGCTCGGCCTCGTCCATGTAGTGAGTAGTCATAATGACGGTTACGCCGCGGTCACGAACCTCTTGTACTAGCTCCCAGAGGTTGCGGCGGGCCTGCGGGTCCAAACCGGTCGTAGGCTCGTCCATGAAAAACACCTTTGGGCTGTGCACCAAAGCAGCGGCAATGCTTAGGCGTTGTTTTTGGCCACCGGAAAGGCTTTCGACATACGAATTTGCCTTCTCGCCTAAGTTCAGGTCATTTAAGAATTCCATAACATTGACCTTTTCGCCGTAAGCCGCAGCAAACAGCTCGATGGTTTCGGTCAGCTTGGTCTTGTCCTGAAACGCAGGTGATTGCGGCTGCACACCGATAATCCGCTTGATACTCATCGGGCCTTCGGCCACGTTAATACCAGCGATTTCGGCTTTGCCGCCATTGATTGGGCGTAATGCCTCAAGCATTTCCAGAGTTGTGGTTTTACCAGCGCCATTCGGTCCTAGAATGCCGAAGATTTCGCCCTTTTTAACTTCGAAACTAATCCCCTTAACCACTTCGCGTTCACCGTAGAACTTTCGGAGATCAGTTACTTTGACTATTGGCCTGCTCATAGTTCCCTACTATACACTGGACCATAGGGGAAGATAAAGAGAAGAGGGAGAAAAACAAAACACCCTGCAGTAATAACAAGGTGTTTTGCCGTGAAGTACGCTACTAACCGCGCTTGACGGTCAAGAAACCATTGCGTGGGTTTTCGTTGACCATAAAACCTGCAGGCAGCTCAGCGACAGCCTCTGGGCGTTCGTCCTTGCTGAAGTAGTAAATGGTCTGCTTCTTACCACCGCGAAGGGTTACTTCCTTTGAGTTAAGGAAGTACTTAACGCCCTTGGAGTTTGTGTGACTGTATGCCATTGCTAGATTTTCTCCCTCTGTTATGCATTTAGTAATGGTACCCCTACCATACTCTGTAAGATTTTTGTTTGTCAACTCTTTTTCATATCTGTAGCGCCGATCGTTGCTTCGGGGGCAACGTGCAGTCTGTAGATTTAAGTCACCTTGCACAGTATTATGCTTATGTATTACACTGGTTACTATAAAGAAAATGTTTTAAGGGCGGGAGAAACCTACATGGATTTTTTGCATCGGAGTGCGAATAATCAAACTCAAGCAGCAAGAAGTAGTGCTGGCGGCCAGTCTGCCGGTTTAGCAGTAAACGCAGAAAGGGCAGATAGGATGAAGCACATCGTAGATGTTGAGCAGCCAAAGTGGATCAGGGTTGTTTTTGTCGTATTGCTCTTCTCGGCAACCGTATTGTTGCTCTCAATTGCTGTTTTGTTCTACACAGGCCGGTCACACGAGGGTACGCTCGTCGACAAAACCAAAAAGCAAGCCGTCTTCCTTACCAATGGCCAGGTGTATTTTGGTCAAGTTAAGGGGATTAACTCACAGTACGTCGACCTTCAGGACATTTACTACCTGAATTCAAGCAGCACCGACAGCAAGGGCTCAAGCACCCCAACGAGCTTCTCACTCGTAAAGCTTGGATGTGAATTGCATGGCCCGCTGGACGAAATGGTCATCAACCGCCAGCAAGTGAGCTTTTGGGAAAACCTGAGCGCTTCGGGTAAGGTCGCCAAGGCTATCGACCAATGGAAGGCCGAAAACCCGAACGGCCAGAAGTGTACTGACACCACCAACAGCACACAGCAGAGCACCGGTACTACGACCAACAAGCAATAAAGTCTCTGCATTGAACAAAATAACCCCCACGCCGGGGGTTATTTTTATGTTCCGAGTAATAGAAATCTGTTATGCGTTACTTTGAGAGCGCCTTGGCAATGCGGCCGGCAGCAACACGAACCACCAGCAGCACAAACAATAGGATAGACACCAGCAAGCTGAAACCAGCGAGGTCTGGTGACCATGAGGGCGAGATAAAATCAAACTTATACATGGCATCCGGAATGGTGCGGGCCACTACCTTGTGCGAACCTACATAGTCTTCGATGCAAGAGATGCGGTACCGGCCCGAAAAACCGGTTGGGATCTGCGCTTCACAGTAGTGTTGCGCATCGGTATACACCGTAGCCGTTACCGTCTTTACACGGTCTGCCTCGGCCTGCTGAAGCCGTTGATAAGTGTATTTAAGCTGGATGGGCGGATAAACGCCGTTACTGGTGGTGAGCTCGGTGTTCATGTGAGTGAGTACGAATGAGCGTAAATCTTGCAAGGCACCCTCAACGTTTCCGTTTGCCTGGTCGGCTTGATACACCTTTTCCCGCAGGTCAAGCATGTGCAAATTGTTGCCCCGCAAGGCAGCCACCATGACAGCAGAACTCACCAAGCATGGTACGAGCAAATACCACACCTTGACCGGCCGGATGCGGTGTGACCAAAAGTAGTGAATTGCTGCCTTATCCATGATGCCTATGTTTATTTTACTGCTTTTAAACAGTGTAGCACAGGAGAGCTCATGGTAGACTGATACTATGCATGTTTACTTCTCTGGCATTGGCGGCACTGCCATTGGTCCGCTGGCGCTTATTGCCCACGAGGCTGGTTATACGGTATCTGGATCAGACAAGCAGCACAGCTTGTATATTGACTACCTAAAGAAACACAACGTCACCGATGTACACATTGGCCAGGCATACGACCAAATTGCCGCGGTACATCAGAAAGAACCCATTGATTGGTTTGTCTATACCTCTGCGTTGCCCATGGAACAGCCCGACGCACCCGAATTGCAGTTTTGCCGCGACAACGGCATTAAGGCCACTAAACGCGACGAATTTTTGAACTATCTTTTGGAAGAAAAGCATCTTAAGCTGGTTGGCATTGCTGGCACGCACGGCAAAACTACCACCACTGCGATGGCTATTTGGCTCTTCAAGCAGCTGGGCATACCGATTAGTTATTCGGTAGGCGCCAAAATGAGCTTTGGCGATATGGGCGAGTATACCGAAGGAAGCGAGTATTTTGTCTACGAAGCCGATGAGTTTGACCGCAATTTTCTGGCATTTCACCCTTATATTTCACTCATTACCGGCATTGATTGGGACCACCCGGATATTTACCCGACGCGCGAAGCATACAATCAGGCCTTTCATGAGTATTTGGCACAAAGCAACCAGGCGGTTATGTGGCACGATGACGCACAGCGACTTGCGTTTATACCCACCGAGAACCAGATAGTCATCGAAAACAACGACCCGCTCATGGCACACATACGCTTGCCAGGGCTTGTGAATCGCCAGGATGCCTTGCTGGTTATCCAAGCCGTCCAAAAGCTCACTGGCAAACCAGTAGATGAGCTGGTGGCACATATGAACCGCTTCCCTGGTGTCGCCCGCCGGTTTGAGCAGATCTTGCCCAATCTATACAGTGACTACGCGCACACACCGCCAAAAATCCGCGGTGCGTTGCAGCTCGCCCACGAAGTCGCCAGTAATAACGTCGTAGTTGTGTACGAAGGGCTGCACAATACGCGCCAACATTTTATTAAAGATGAGCTTGCGACGCTGTTTGATGACGTCAAGGAGCTGTACATTGTGCCCAGCTATCTTGCCCGCGAAGATCAAAATCTGCCCTACCTCTCACCCGAAGACCTTAAGCAGCTGCTCAGCGGCAATACACAAGCCCGGACCCATGCCGCACAACTCGACGATGCCCTGGCCCGCGCAATTCAGCGACACCTAGAACATGGCGACCTTGTGCTTTGCATAACTGCGGGCGGCGGCAATAGCCTAGACGAATGGCTGCGCCGAACGTTTGCACGGCAAGATTAAACAAGCGCCGCAGTAAAGAAGGCGACTACAATGAGCGCCAGCATGACCCAAAACCATGGGTTGGTTAAGCTGGATGGCTGTTTAGCTGAGGCTGGTAGGCGATGATTAGTGTCGGCATGTACGCCTTGCGGCAGAGATTGGTGTGTGGTGCCGCCCGGCAAAACACCCGGATGCAGCGGGTTGCCATATTGGTCCTGCATTGGTGAGCCAGCGGCAATCATGCCGCTACTGTCTGCCGAACCGTTGCCCGCAGGCACGCTGCCACTTGCGGCAATCCGGTCAGGGATAATCTCTTGCTGGCGCTCACGCTGGAAGCCTTCGCCGTACCGAATAGCCCCAGCCACCTCATGGCCATGCTCGTCAACAACAATATTGTGCCAGGCGCTGTGTTCAACGTGCTGGTCGGGGCGGGCGTTGACACGTACATCGGGCATTTCCATCGGCTGGCCTTCTGCGCCCTGAATGGGATTTGGACCAGGTATTTCTGGCCGTGCCTGCTGAGGTTGCGAGCGTTCTTGGCCATGCGCACTAAATCCTCCGGGGGTGGTGATAGCCTGGCTTTGTTCAAGCCCGCTTGGCGCGGTATTAAATGGCCGTGGTAACGGCTGGGATTCTGCAGCTAGTGGAGCTGCTGGCGCATACTCTTGTACTGCGTGTATACCCTGCAGTTCAGCGGTCTGTCGTTGCTGTTCGGCCGCGAACTGGCGCTGACGTTCCTGCAGAAGGCGGTTATCAACGGCAATACTCTCTTGCAGCTGCGTCTGACGAGCCTCCATACGATCCATACGCTGTCGA
>DATCYV010000040.1:0-8142 GCA_036526215.1 Saccharimonadales bacterium (SeqCode) | reverse complement strand
ACGCCAATTAATCTTTCGCGCCGCGAATTTGCACTGCTCGAGTACATGCTGCGCAATGCGGGCAAACTTCTCACCAAAGACGGCATTATCAAACACGTGTGGGACTTCGACGCAGATATCCTGCCTAATACTGTCGAAGTGTACATCGGCTATTTGCGTAACAAAATCGACAAGCCATTTACCGGTAGCGACCCACTTATTCACACCGTTCGCGGCTATGGTTATAAGTTGGGAACAAAACGCATATGATGCGATCTGTGGCCTTGCGGCTCACACTTATCTACCTATCGATCATTATGGCGCTAAGCATTGGTTTTAGCGTCCTCTTGTACAAGATATCTTCACGCGAGTTGGCGCATAGCTTTCCGTCTAAAACAATTATTACGCAGTATGTGGACCCGAGTGACTTTGACTTTAATAGTTACCGGCAGCAACGCATTCACCAGAGCGAGGACAACCTTAAGCTTAATTTAGTACTCTTAAACGTTGGTACGTTACTCTTTGGGGCGGTGCTTAGCTACGAATTTGCCCGGCGCACATTGCAACCAATCGAAGAGGCGTTTGAGGCGCAGGGCCGCTTTACGGCTGATGCCAGTCACGAGTTGCGCACGCCGCTGACTGCTATGCAAACCAGTATCGAAGTGGGGCTGCGCAATCCTGAGCTGACCCTTGCTAGGGCCAAAACGCTCCTTGGTGATACGCTCGACGAGGTTAAAAAACTCAGTGCACTGTCGAATGGCCTGCTCAAGCTAACGCGGTCTGGCGGGGGTGATATGCCCAAAACGCCGGTCCAGCTTAACAAGATTGCAACTGAGGCGGTAAATCAGCTCGAGCTCGCGGCAAGTAATAAGCGTATTCTTATAAAGAACGATGTTGGCAAAGAGCAGGTGCTGGGTGACCACGTAAGCCTCAAAGAACTCGTCGTCATATTGCTCGATAACGCCATAAAGTATAGCGGCGAACAAACGACGATTACACTTTCCTCAAAGCGGCAGGGCAGATTTGTATATCTGTCGGTTTCCGACCAAGGTGTCGGCATGAAGGCCATTGACATGGCGCATATCTTTGACCGCTTTTATCGTGCCGATCAATCGCGGTCGCGTGACCACCACGTTGAAGGATACGGCTTAGGCCTCTCGATCGCTCAAAAGATTGCCGAAGCGCATAGTGGTTCGATTGAGGTTAAGAGTAAGCTTGGCGAGGGCTCAACCTTTACTGTCAAGCTGCCCGAGCTGGTTCCCCTATCCTCAGCAATTTCTTAGATGATGCTCGTATACTTGGCGTCAATGTGCGTAATTGTCAACCAGGAAAGGAGCGGCAGTGAATGTATTAACTAGAGGAGTGCGCAACGCGTTTCGCAACAGCGTTCGTACCTTCTCGATAACCATTATCCTAGGACTAAGTGTAGGCTTGGCCTTGGCAATGCTGATAGCCCGCGGCGCAGTGCAAAGCAAAATCGACTCGGTTAAGAGCTCTATCGGCAATACCATTTCGGTGAGCCCGGCAGGCGTGCAGGGCTTTGAGGGCGGCGGGAACCCGCTCACTATGGCGCAAATAGACAGTATTAAGAGTCTTGCACATATTAGTTCAGTGTCCGAAAGTCTGCAAGATCGGCTAACGACCAGCAATTCAAGTTTGGTGTCGGCCATTGACGCGGGAGCGCTCGGCCAGCGCTTTAATGCTAATAATGGCGAGCGTATTCAGGTCATGCCTAGAAGCGGATTTGGCATTGGCGGCGGTGATGGTGGTGGCGGTGCCTTCATGCGCAGCTTTACGCCGCCAGTAACCGTAACGGGTACCAACGACCTAGCAACTTCGAATGCTGCCAGTAACGGCGTGGTGAAGCTTACGAGTGGCAAAGTGTTTGACGCGGGCTCAAGCGACAATGTAGCGCTGATTGGCAAGGCGCTGGCTGCCAAAAACAACCTGCAGGTGGGTTCGACATTTACTGCCTATGATACAGCGATTACGGTGGCGGGCATTTACGATACTGGTAACACCTTTGGCGGTAATACGGTAGTTATGCCGCTATTGACGCTGCAAAAACTGTCTAGCCAAACAGGAGACATTACTCATGCGACCGTCAAAGTTGACACTATTGCTAACGTTAGTAATGTCGTAACGGCTATCAAGGACAAATTAGGCGACGCGGCAGATGTGACGAGCGACCAAAGCACTGCCGAATCGGCGCTAGCTCCGCTGGAAAATATTAAGACAGTATCACTCTATAGCCTGATCGGCTCGGTGGTGGCTGGCTCGGTGATTATCTTGCTTACCATGATAATGATCGTCCGTGAGCGCCGCCGGGAGATTGGTGTGCTTAAGGCAATCGGTGCCTCGAACGTAAAAGTTGTTACACAGTTTATGGCCGAAGCGATGACTTTTACTGGTTTGGGTGCGGTTATTGGTGTCATGCTTGGTGTTGTTGGCGGCAGCCCTATTACTCGGGTGCTGGTAAATAATGCGAGTTCAGGCATGACCGCTGTGGGCCCGAGTGCCATGGGTGCCCGCGGCGGCAGCCGGGTACTGCGCGGCTTGGGTCTGAACGGGCAAAGCCTGCGTGATGTACATGCCGCAGTCGGCTGGGAGGTGCTAGTGTATGGCTTACTGGCTGCGCTTATTATTGCCATGGTTGGCAGTGCCTTCTCGGCATTCTTAATTGCCAAGGTTCGTCCGGCGGAAGTTATGAGGGTTGAATAATGTTACGGGTTACTGATCTCACCAAATCATTTGCGTCCGATGGCGGCGACGTCACGGCAGTTAGTAAAGTCAGCTTTGAGGTGCCAGCTGGCAAGTTCGTCTCGATCATTGGCAAGAGCGGTAGCGGTAAGAGCACGCTTCTCTCATTGCTTGGAGCTTTGGACCGGCCTACGAGCGGCAGCATCGAGGTTGGTAAGCAGGATATCACCCAAATGCACGACCACGCGCTCATTGCCTACCGCTGCAAAAAGATTGGGTTTGTCTTTCAGGGCTACAACCTTATTCCTAATTTGACGGCGCTTGAAAACGTCATGCTGCCGATGGAATTTGGCGCCGTAGCACGCAGTGAGCGTAAAAAGCGGGCCCAGGCTTTATTGAACCAGGTTGGTATAGATGACAGCAAACAACTGCGCAAGCCAGGGCGGCTTTCGGGCGGTGAACAGCAGCGTGTGGCGATCGCCCGGGCACTAGCCAACAGGCCCGCGGTTATTTTGGCTGACGAACCAACCGGCAACCTTGACAGCCAAACCGGCAAAATGATATTTGACCTTTTGCACAGCCTGACTCGCTCCGAAAATACGACAATCATTGCGGTAACGCATGATCTGTCAATTGCGGGCAAGACGGATATGACATTCCGCCTGCAAGATGGCAAGTTGACCAAGTAGTGACGGGTAGGAGCAATCAAAAAACCGAGCGGTTAAAGCTCGGTTTTTTGTTATGTAGTACGCGCCGATCACCCCAAGGAGCCTAGGAGGCATCTAAAAGGGCTTATCGTACGCCCGATAAGCTTAAGTAGCCATGGTGATGGCTACGGGAGCAAACGCTTTGAAGCGTTTTCGGGTGACCGGCGCGCACTACGTAAAGTAGTGCGGTCGCTACTGCCATTGTCCCGGGTACGAGAGACCAGAATCGCGTAATCCAGAACAAGCGACACCTGTATTCTGCCAAAGGCACCCCAAAAGATCAGTGACCAGCAGCACAGATAGACTTGATATTTGCCAAGAATATACTATTGAGGTTATAGTCATTGGTAGGAGGACCAACATGGATAAGTCGGTGTCTACAAAAATTGATGAGTTTTTCAACAGATACACGTTGCGCTCTCTGAAGGCTGGTGAAATTTTGGCTCAGGCCGGTGAAACGTTGCCGGGTATCTTCTATCTAGAAAGCGGCCGTGTACGTCAGTACGATATATCTGAGCATGGAACAGAACTTGTACTCAATACCTTCAAGCCACGGGCGTTCTTCCCGGTTGCCCGGGCATTGCGTAAAGGTGCCAACCCATATTTCTTTGAAGCTGTCGCGCCTATTACGTACCGCATGGCACCAGCCGAGGAGATTATTGCCTTTTTGCAGACAAACCCTGATGTCATGCTCGATCTGCTGGCGCGCGTGTACAGGGGTACTGATGGTGTACTGCGGCGCATGGCCTATATGATTGGCGGGGGCGCTCACCGCCGGGCTGTATACGAGCTATACGTCGCCGCGCAGCGCTTTGGCCGCAAGACCGAAAATGGTATTGCTATTTCTATGCACGAGGGCGAACTGGCACGGAGTGCCGGCCTATCGCGCGAAACACTTAGCCGCGAGCTGCAAGGACTAAAAAAGTCAGGCGCCGTGCGCATTACCCGCAAAGACATTGTCTTAAAAGACACGGCAGTGCTTGAACGTGAACTTGGTTTTGAAGATTAATCTAACATTAGAGGGGGCAGCTGCCGTGAAAGCCGCACAAATTAGCCACTATGGTCACGCCGACCAGGTAAAGATTGTAAATGCCGACAGGCCAAGCGTTTGTGAAGGAAAGGTTTTGGTTGAGGTCAAGGCCGCGAGTATTAATCCGTTTGACTCTAAGATGCGCGAAGGAATGCTTGGGTCGTCATTGAAACTGCCCGCTACCTTGGGTGGTGATATCTCTGGTGTGGTTGCCGAAGTTGGTCAAGGCGTCGAAAGCATCAAGCCGGGCGACAAAGTCTATGGCCAAGCGGGTGTCGCCGGTGGTGCAAGCGGGGCATTTGCCGAATTTGCCCTAACTGGTGAGCAGCAAGTCGGGCTCATGCCGCAAAACCTAGATTTTTTGCAGGCGGCTGCTTTGCCGCTAACCGGCCTTAGTGCACTGCAGGTTATCCAAAAGCACATGCAGCTGCAGAGCGGCCAAAAGATTCTCATCCATGGCGGCGCGGGCGGCATAGGTACCGTGGCTATTCAAATGGCTAAGCATTTTGGCGCGCATGTGGCGACCACGGCAACGGGTGACGGTATTGATTATGTAAAGTCGCTTGGAGCCGATGAGGTTATTGATTACAAGAATCAGCGATTTGATGAACTGCTCTCTGATTTTGATGCTGTGTTTGATACCGTAGGCGGTGACACCTACCAGCGCTCATTCAAGGTGCTTAAGAAGGGTGGCATCATCGTCTCGATGCTCGAGCAGCCCAATGAATCCCTCATGCAGCAGTACGGCGTGCGTGCCGAATACCAGCAGACTCGCACCAACCGTGCCGACCTAGACACACTGCGCGGCCTCGTAGAACGGGGCGCAGTGACTGTACATGTTGACGCGACGTATCCCCTAGATAAAGTCGCCGAAGCCTTCCAGGCCTACGAGAGCGGCTCGGTTAAGGGCAAGGTTGTCCTGCAAATTGCCTAGCGTCATAACCGCGTAGGTTATGCGTGTTTTTACGCTGCGGGTTGTTCTTTAGCTTTAACCTTGTCCCATTCTCGCCAGATCAGCCACAAAATAAATGCGTCGAAGATGGTTAAGAGCACCATGCCTACATGGACATGCAAAATGATGCTGTAGATTTGGTAGAGCATCAGGATACCCAAGGTGATGAGCGAAAACGGATACGCCCACAACTGGTTGCGTAGCAGGCCAAATACTGCAACCAGCTTAACACCGGCGTGGATCCACAAATATACTACCGCAAACCACCGGTTGCCCAGGTTAATATGCTGCGCAGAGTGGAGCAAAAAAGCGCCGAGTGTGCTATGTGGTTCGTCGACAAACACGCGTGCTGTGACGATTGTCAAGTAATGCTGCAGCTTTGCCGGGTCAACAAAAAAGAGCAGCAGGCCACCCAAAAACTCAAAGAAGCCGGTCGCGCCTTTAATAAGGATGCCGCCTTCGAAGATTTTGTCGAGTATGGTTGAGGGGTGATACCAGCTCATGCGCTAATGATACCAGTTATGCTTATGCTAAAATATAGAAAAGTAATCCCCCAAAAGGAGGGTGCGGCTCATGAATCGAAGTATTTTAGATAAGGCGTTGTCGTCGGCAGGGCTGATTGTATCGGTGGTGCTTTTTGGTGCGGCAATCGGTTTACAGTACACGCATGTGTTTGTGCACAGCCAGGTACGCGATCAGCTTGCGGCACAAAAGATTACCTTTCCAAAAGCTGACAGCGAAGAGCTAAATGCTCTCCCTGCTGCCGACAAAGAAGAGGTAGGCGAGTTTGCGGGCCAGCAGTTGCTTACGGGCCGCCAGGCCAAGGTGTTTGCCGATAACTACATTGCCGTGCACCTTACGAAAATCGGCGGCGGTAAAACGTACTCGGAACTCAGTGCTGCTTCGTTAGCTGATCCTACCAATGCTAAGCTTGCCGGCCAGGTGCAAACCGTCTTTCGCGGTGAAACGCTGCGCGGTCTGCTTCTGAACGCGTACGCCTTTGATACTATGGCCGTTGTTGCGGGGTATGCTGCCATTGGTGCGCTGGTAGCCGCATTTCTTACACTTGGATTGTCGCTGCTAGGATATGTCCACGCGAGCCGTCTGGCGCGCGAGGCCAAGGCTAAAGCAAAGCACCGCAAGTAAAATTACTACACGAGTGCTCGTACGGCTATTAACCAGTGGGCGGATGTCCACTGGCTTTTCAGACCGCTCATTTGACTGGTTATTGTAAATGATTTACAATAACCAGTATGACAAGTGAACGTACAACTAAGTATACGGCTGCTGTCGCGGCATATATGCAAGAGGTCGGGCATGCCTCAAACGCCCAAATTCTAGCGCATCTGCAGCGAACATACCCTGACCTAACCGCAACGACAGTGCACCGGATTACTGCCCGCATGTTAGAACGCGGGGACCTATCCAGCGCACCAACTGCAAACGATAACGCTGCTCGCTTTGATAGCAACACTTCGCCTCACGATCATTTTCAGTGCGGCTGCTGTGGCCGGCTGCGCGACGTAACGCTGCCCCAAGATGTATTTAATGCTATTCAGGCCAAACTTGGCGACTGCAAAATCAGTGGCCGGCTTATCATTCAAGGTGCCTGCGCACGCTGTATTAAAACGAAAGGCTAAATAAACCATGAAGCAAAAAGTAACCGTTTATAGCACGACCGCCTGCCCATACTGCGTCATGCTTACCCGTTGGCTCAAAGACAAAAAAGTAGAATACACCGAGTACAAAGTAGACCAAAACCCCTACGCCGCCCAGATGATGGTCAGCCTAAGCGGCCAAATGGGCGTGCCGTTCACGACCGTTGAAGACGAAGATGGCAGCATAACTAAGGTACTCGGCTTCGACGTGCCGCGCCTCGAACGGGTCCTGCATGATACTAGCGTTTAGTCTTGGCTGTCCGTGGTTTTTCGGGTGTTGCAAAGTGGCAATAGCCTAGGATTAGCGCCGCAACCAGACCGACCGTTACGGCCACAAACAGATATTTGTTATTTTCTGAGGCAACGCCGCGCCCAATGCTGTACAGTAACGTAAACACGCCGCCAAGCATCATTCCGTCGGCCAGCACGCTGATCTTGCGTTCAAGCGCGACACTGATTATGAACAATAGTACCGCTGCGACGAGCGCCATGATCGAGACATTACGACTATAGAGCTTACGACTGGCTTGGTGTTGTTGGTTTTTCTCGTCGTACGCTTTTTGGACGGTTTTTTGCTGCTCGGTTATGTTAGTTTTGGCATAGTTTAACTCACTCGGATACGCCGGTGCTTTGGGTGCCTCATAAAAGGTACTGATGCCAACACCTACAAAGAACGCGAGCAGTATGCCCACGAAGAACGTGTATACGAGGCGCAAAATAATATTATCCTTCATGATCTACTCCTTACCATGGATAGTGTAAACGACTGGGCAACTGTGCGACAGTGCGCCTTGTCACAGCTGGGTTTTACTGCTCTACAACGATGAATTCACCCTCTTTGAGCGCGCTGATTGGCAGCGAGGTATCGCCGTAGGCAGCGAGATCATCGTACGCTTTTTGCCAGTCAATCGGCCCTCGCGGATCATCGGTACCAAAGTCAGATAAATAGTGTGGTATGAACTTGACAGGTAAGATGCCAAGCCCGTTAGCGCATTCTCGCCAGTCGCAAGTCCAGTAGTGCGTTGCTAGCATATCAGAGCTCGCGGAGTTGGTGGCGACGACGATGTCGCTAAACAGTTTTGGCAGGTCATATTGTCTCATCCAGTATTGCATAAG
>DATCYV010000039.1:0-9676 GCA_036526215.1 Saccharimonadales bacterium (SeqCode) | reverse complement strand
GAGAACGGAGCCGAAAACATGCGCGAACGCTTAACGCGCTTTATCGGGCAGGCAGCATACGACGTAAATATCGGCACATACCACGCCTTTGGCGGTGACCTAATTCGTCGTTTTCCAGAGGTGTTTGCCGAAACGCGGCTGCAATCGCCGGTTGACGAACTGGCCAAGCACCAGCTACTACAGAGTATCGTCGAGGGGCTTAGTTACACTAATCCGCTCAAACAAGTCCGCCACCATCTTGGCGATTTGATCAGTACTATTAGCGAGGTCAAGCGGGCACTACTAACCGCCGACGACCTGCGGGCCATCGCCACCGAAAACAATACCTTCGTGATCTTTGCCTCCAGCGAGGTGCAAACGATTATCGGCACAATTGCCAAAATGCCCACCAAAGCCGACAAAGCGATTGCACTGTTTGCGCCGCTACTGCCAGCCCTGCAAAAACTCGTGCCAAACGTACCAGCCCACAGCCATTTTGGCTCACTGGGCGCACTCGCCACGATTGACCTGGCCGAAGCACTGGCCCAGGCCGAAGAGCAGGGCAGTTCCAAACCACTCACTGCCTGGAAAAACAAATGGCTGGCCAAGAACGCCGACAACCAGTTTATCTTTAGCGGCATGTTAGAGAACCGCCGCATAGAAGCGCTAGCCGGTGTTTTTGAACAGTACCAGGCGGCGCTGGCCGAACACGGCTGGTACGACTTTGATGATATGATCATCCGCGCCATTGAAGCGCTCGAAACTAACCCTGACCTCCGTTACAGCCTGCAAGAGCAGTACCTGTACATTTTGCTTGATGAGTTCCAGGATACCACTGCCGCGCAGCTCAAATTGGTGCAACTGCTCAGCGACAACCCGGTCAGCGAAGGGCGGCCCAACGTTCTGGCGGTGGGCGACGACGACCAGGCGATTTACGCCTTTCAGGGCGCGCAGTATTCAAACATGCTCGATTTTTACCATATGTATCGGGATGTTACGGTGATTAACCTGACCGAAAACTACCGCAGTAGTGCCGACATTTTGGCAACCGCCCGAGGCATTGCCGGGCAGATCCAGGCCAGCCTCGCGCGCCATTTTGACGGCATGAGCAAAGAACTCACCCCAGCAAACACCAAACTGCCCACCCGTGCCGACTTGCAGCGCCGCGAGTTCTTAAGCGACGTAGCGCAGTATAGTTGGATCGCCAGCGAAATTAAACGGCTGATAGATAGCGGCACACCGCCCAGCGAAATTGCCGTGTTGGCCCCCAAGCACCGCCAGCTCGAACCGATTGTGCCATACCTGGCCAAGCTCGAGATACCTATGCGCTACGAAAAGCGCGAAAACATCCTGGAAGCGCCGGTTATTAAACAGCTCGTGACCATGAGCAAGCTCGTTATTGCGCTAAAGGATGACAACCGCGAACTCGCAAGTGCTCTCTGGCCAGAGGTGCTCAGCTTTGAGTTTTGGCAACTGCCAGTCGGCGAACTCTGGAAGCTCTCGTGGCAAATCAGTGACGCCCCACAAGATGAGCGCGTCAGTTGGAGCCAGGCACTGCTCGCATCCGAAAACCCGGCCTTCCATGCGCCTGCGCTCCTCATGCTGAGCTTAGCTGGCCACCTCGAGACCGATACCTGCGAACAGATGCTCGACTACCTGATCGGCACCGAGCTGATCGCCACCAACGAGGCGGACAAGTACGAACATGTCCGCTCACCACTCCGTGAGTTCTATACCGGCCAAACGGTGCAGCACACCAATCCCGAGCTGTTCTACGATACCATCTCGCACCTGACTGTTTTGCGCGCCAAACTGCGCGAGTACGAGGCCACCAGCGACAGCGCGCTCACCCTGCCAGGACTCATCGAGTTTGTTGAAATGTACTCGGCAGCCGAGCAGCGGCTACTTAACACCAGTCCCTACAACCAGCAGGCCGACGCCGTACAGCTGATGACCGTCTTCAAGGCGAAAGGGCTCGAGTTTGAGCACGTCTTTTTGCCCAGCATGCAAGATGATGTGTGGGGAGCAAGTTCGCGCGGCAGCACCAACCGCTTGACACTGCCAGCCAACCTGTCGCCAATCCGCCACGCTGGCGCCACCGAAGACGAGCGGCTGCGCATTTTGTTTGTGGCAATTACCCGGGCTAAACTGGGCTTGCACCTTACCAGCTTCGCCAAAACCTACGCCGGTAAAGAGACGCGCCACCTCAAGTACCTCAATGAACAACAGCAAGCCGACGGCAGCTTCCATGCCTTGGTACTGCCCGAACACGCCCGCCAAGTAACGGCTACTGATCACGAAGCGCCAACGCTTGAATCACTTGAACTCAACTGGCGGCAGCGACACATATTGGCTCGGGCACAGGTAGATTTACGCGCCTTGCTCGAAGACCGCCTGCAACGGTACCGGCTTAGCCCAACCCATTTGACCAAATTTACCAATCTAGAGTACGGCGGGCCAGAGCAGTTCTTCTTTGATGTGCTGCTGTGCTTCCCGCACGCTCCTACCCCTGATAGCCAGTTTGGCAATGCCATCCACACCACATTAGAGTGGATACAGCACCAGGTAACGGCTACCGGTGCGCTGCCATCCACTACATCGGCAGTCGAATACTTCAAGGCAGTGATCGCGCGCTGCAAACTGGCCAAAACACAGCTCTTTCTAGAGACCGAGCGGGGTAGCCGGGCGATCAAATCGTATCTGCAGGCCAGGGGACATATCTTTAAGCCAACCGACAAGGCCGAGCATAACTTTTGGAACGAAAATGTCTTTGTAGGCAACGTGCATATGGCAGGCCGAGTCGACCGCATAGAGATCGACCAAGCGAACAAGACCATCACTGTCGTCGATTACAAAACCGGACACAGCTACAGCCGCTGGGAGAGCCAGGGCAAATTGCATCGCTACCGGTTGCAGCTTTACTGTTACAAACTATTAATCGAAGGCTCGCGCACCTACCGGGGCTACCGCGTCACGAACGGCAGGCTTGAGTTTATTGAGCCCGATCCAGAGGGAAACACCCACACCTTGGAACTTGCCTTTACTGATGCCGAATTAGAACGCGCGCGCCAGCTGGTGCAGGCTATGTGGCAACGCGTCCAAAACCTCGATTTTCCAGATGCCAGCGGCTACGAAACGAGTCTGGCTGGCATTAAACAGTTTGAAGATGACCTCCTGGGTGACCTCCTGGCGTAACTTACATTCGAACAAAAACCGCCCGGGCAACAGGCGGTTTTTGCTTTGTTTTTAAGAGATAACTACTTCTTTTTGCTGCTCTTTATAGTAGCCTTGACTGGCTTGTCGGCCAGCAGAGCTTCTTCTGCGGCTACCAGTTCGACACTTGGCGCAAACAGCAGGCTGTAGAGGTTAAAACCGATAACTGCACCCAGAACTGGGCCAAGTACGTAGGTGCCCCAGACCCAAGAGCGAACGCCCAAAGCAACAGCTGGGTTAACGATACCGCCAGCGCCCGCCGATGATACCAATACACCCAAAATCAGGCCAAGACCAATAACAGTCGCAGCCTTGGCTGTCTCGAGGCGATGGTACAAAGCCACAGCCCATGCCAGACTAAAGATAAAGCCACCAACAGCCTCGGCAACCAAAATGCGGCCCTCAAAGGTGCCAACATTGTGCCAAGTTTGGCCGACAAAGTAGGTAAACAAGAAGTACGCCCCGACACCGCCCAGCAATTGTGCGGCAATATACACGATGGCCGTGAGCGTCTGTACGCGGCGTATCGACCACAGACCCAAGGTAATAGCCGGGTTAAAATGGCCGCCCGATACACGAGCAAAGAGCAGTGAAGCGGTTGCGACCGCAACACCGGCGATAATCGAAATAAAGTAGGGGATACCAATCGTCGACTTACTGACCGACAAAATTGCCACCGTCAACAGCCCAGTCCCCAAAAACTCCGCCACCACTGTGGCGACTGTTTTACGTGATAAATTCATAGACCCTCCGTAAGATATGTATTACTACCAAAAGCGTAACAGGAGTGGCGAATTTTGTAAACTGCCCCCCAGCGATTCATACCCCTAAAGATCGTTGCCAGTGTAAGATAGGTTAAAGCTCTTATTGATAAGAGGAAAATCAGGCACAACTTGGCCCTGGCCACAATAACCAAGAACCTGCCAGTTAACAAACGACGGGTCACGGACAATTACCCGGCTTACATTGCCGTCTTCACCGGTCATAACCACATGGACAATCTCGCCGCGCCAGCCCTCGACACAACCAACAGCAACTGCACTCTTTTTGAGCTTAACCACAGTTTGGCTGGCAATCTTGCCAGATGGCAGCTTGGCAAGTGCATCTTGGATCAAGCCAACCGAAGCCTGTACTTCTTCAATCTTGACATGAAAACGAGCATAAACATCGCCTGATTCCTGCAGCGCAACTGGACGCTTGGGGAGCTTGCCGTAGGCAGCGTAGGGGTGCTCGGCGCGTACATCACGCGTGATGCCCACCGCACGGGCCGGAACGCCAACCACGCCATAGTCAAGCCCGACGCCAATTGCCAACGGGCCCGCGCCACGAAGACGGTTATTGAGCGATGCGCTATCCTCGATAATCCCTATGACCTCAAGAAAGTCCTTTAGGATTGTCCTCAGGTCATTTGAGAGTTCAGAAGCCTGTTCGTCTGTGATATCTTTGGTCACGCCGCCGATTGTGTTAATGCCGCGCAAAAAACGGCTCCCTGTCAAACGCTCGTTAATACGCATAACCATTTCCCGCAGGCGCGCACCGTTTGCTCCACCAAAGTTAAACCCGGTATCAAGCATGATAAAACCAATGTCGCCCAGATGAGCCGCGACGCGCTCAAGCTCTGCATATATAGTCCGCAGATAGTTGGCGCGCTCAGGTACAACAATGCCAGCCAAACGCTCAATAGCCAAACAAAAAGCCAACGAGTGAGAAAATGAACTATCTCCCGAGATCTTTTCGGCCAGGCGAAGCTTGGCTGGCATTGGCAGCTGTTCGAACAGTTTTTCGTGCCCCTTGTGAACGTAGCCCAGCCGCGCCTCGAGCAGCATGATAGACTCTCCGGCAACACTAAAGCGGAAGTGACCAGGCTCAATAATGCCTGCGTGTATCGGGCCAACGGGAATCTCGTAGACACCCTCGCCTTCAACCTTCTGGAACTCATAGGTACCATTGGCTACCGCCGGGCGAGTGCTGGCATCAAAGTCTTTGCGGAGCGGATATACACCCTGTGGCCAGTTCTCATGCAAAATAACAGGGCGGCTGTCGGGATTGCCGATCGGTTCCAGGCCAAACATAGTACGAATCTTTCGCTCGTACTGACCTGCCGCATGGATAGTTGGAGTAACTGACGGGAATGACGTAGTTTTGCCGGTAAGCTTGATGTATGGCACAACAAACAGCGCTTCGTCGGGCAGGCCAAATACATACCAGACCTTAAAACACTTGCTTTGGACGCGTTCGTCGGTGGCGTCAATCACCTTAAGGGTTAACCGCTGATCGGCATATAAATAGCGAGCAACGTCGTTGATCTTGCTGGCATCGACCTCAAAAGTGACCACGTTATCGTGTACTTCGATGGCCGACGCATAATCAGGGATAAATTCTTGAAATCTTTTCATTTTAGTACCGTGCAACTGCCGTATGAATTAAGGTTTGTACAAATGGTGGCATATAGAATGTAATCACCAGGACGATTACCAACATAGCTATCGGCGGTATAAGCAGCCAAGGGTTGTTTTCACCAGGCTGCAGCTCGCTCTTTTCTGGCGGCTGGCTAAAGATCATCCTGCTTGCCTGGCGGAAAAATCCAATAAAGACTACTGCGATCGCAAACAGGGCGACGGCAACAATTACCTTGTGCGCCGCGGTACCGGCCGACAAAGTAGACAGCTCGGTCAGAAATATTCCAAAAGGAGGGAAGCCGGTAATAGCAAACAGGCCTACAAAGAACAGGGCGCTCGTAGCGGGCAAGACACTTATGGCAGCTCTGATCTTATTGATGTGCGCCGAATGGTACTTAAGCAAGAGGTTGCCCGTCGTAAAGAACAGCGACGATTTAATAAATGAGTGGTAGATCATATGCAGCAAGGCAGCAAACGGGCCGATACCGCCAAAACCAAATCCCAGCATCATAATGCCGGCGTGCTCTATGCTTGAGTATGCCAAGAGGCGTTTGTAATTCTTGACAGTCAATATGCTAAATGCGGCTATCAAGATAGACAACAGGCCAAAGACAATCAACAGGCGTTGGCTAAAAGCTTGGCCAACGGCAACATCAGTAATAGCCTTGAAACGCAGCATAATGGCAAAAGCCACTGGCATAAGGGCGCTTGAGAGCAGGGCTCCAAGCGGCGCAGGTGATTTGCTATAGGTGTCTGGCTTCCATGTATGCATCGGTGCCAAACCGATTTTGGTACCATAGCCCACCAGCACAAACACAAAAGCAATTTTGACCACGTCCGGACTGAGGTGGTTGACATTGTCGAGCAGCGCCTGCCAGCTAACAAATCCCGAGCCTGCATCTACCGCAGTAAAGTATAGCAACGTCCCCAAAAAGGCCAAAAGCAAACCAACCGCGTTAATAATAAGATACTTCCAGGCAGCCTCGATCGTCGATGCGCGATTGTAGAAGCTAATCAAGAATGCCGTTGACAAAGTAGTAGCCTCTAGAAAAATCCAAGCCGTCACCGGGTGACTTGCCGCGGCCGCCATAAACATAGCCGCCACAAACAAGTTAACCAAGGCATAGTACTGCCTGACGCGGCTTAAACCGATAATCTTCTTGGACATTTCTTTGTTAAAATATGACACCGAGTATACCGCCGTCATAAAAGCGACAACCGAGACCACGAGCATAACAACAGCAGCCAAAGCGTCAATCGTGAACAACACCGAGGGGCTGTACGACCCAGTAGCAGCTACCCGTCGTGCAATGAGCACCGATGCTGCAAGCGAAACAAAACTAGCGGCTAGCGATGTGGACGCTATCGTCCGCCTATTCTTAAACAGCACTGGCACAAGGGCGGCAATGATAAAAGATATGACAATGGTTATAAACAACATCGTTATTAGTCCTTCAAGTTCTTCATAGCTGTTACATCAAGCGATCCAATATGGCGGTAAACCATCGAGACCAACACAATAGCAATAATTGACCATACAAGCACATCGAACACCACACCAGCCTGCAAGGCAGCCGATTGCTCCAGGCCGGCGAAGACACTGAAGGCTACTATGCTGTTTTCGAGCGACAGCACGCCAACGACTTGCGACAGCACGCCGCGGCGGTTGACCATTAAGAAAATAGAAGCAAGCAACAACGCGAGCGTCAAGGCCAGGTAGCCGTGGTTGGTAGGCACCAGGTTGGTTAGCGGCGCGAATACACGTGAGTTAACCAACAACAGAATAAGCGCAATCACTGTCAATGCCCCCGGCACGCTTGTGTATGTGTTAACTGTGAACTTGAGCTTATGCCGCTTTATGAGCCTTGTAAAGAATAGCGGCGCCAGTATAACCTTAACTGCAAACGTCAGTACCACAATCAACAGTAGCGGAACTGAACCTTTGCTCACATACGAATCCGCCAACAATGTCACAACTGCCAGCGATTGCAAGGCGTACAGCACGACTTCGTTAAAGTTTTTCTTGGCTGCATGCAGCCCGACCGTGGCCATACATAGTACCGCCACACAGATTTGCATTAACATAGAATGTGTGTTCATAAGACCAGCCCTATCGCAATGCCGTTAAGAATAAAAGCTACAAACAAAATGTGGTGCAAGCGGAAGTATCGGAACTTGGCAATGACCGACTCAAGCACCGCTATGCCAAAATAAACAGCTAAAATCTTACCCAGCAAGGCGGCAACGCCAAGACCGATGCCGCCCCAGCTCTCTCCCGTCAAAATGCCCACCGGGAAGAACAGATTAGCCGCCAAAGCCGCAAATATGACAAGCTTGCTGGCAGCCGCCCACTCCATTAACGCCAAACGCTTGCCAGAGTATTCGAGCAGCATGGCTTCATGAACCATAGTCAGCTCCAAGTGTGTGTCTGGATTGTCAAAAGGATAACGCTTAGTTTCGGCAAGCAATACAATCAAAAACCCAGTAAATGCCAGAGAAATAGGCACCAAGAAATGTCCGTACTCGGCACCAATCCCATGCGTGATGTCCGTCAGATTAGTCGTACCGCGCAAGATCACCAACGGCAATGCCGAGAAGATCAATGACCCTTCGGCAATGGATGAGATGGTCATTTCACGGCTCGAGCCAAAACCGCCAAAGGCGCTGCCCGTATCCATTCCGGCCAAAGCCAAAAAGAAGGTACCCAGCCCAAGCAAGTACACGACCATTAAGAGGTCAGACGTTGGGGCATGCAGTACCGAACTAAAAAGCGGCACACTGGCAGCCACCACCATGGTTGTACCAAAGATAATGTAAGGGGCGATGCGAAAAACCCATGAGGCGTCACGGCTGATGACTTCATCCTTTTTGAACAGCTTGCGCAAGTTCCGATAGGGCTGAAAAATACTTGCGCCTTTACGGTTTTGAATTTTAGCTTTCAATTTGTTGATAATCCCGATGCCAAGCGGCGCAAATGCCGGCACGAGCAATATCTGTATAAGCCATTGTGCGTATTGCATACTATGCCTCTACAACCAATACAAGTATTAAAATGATAAACATATACAACACATACGCGTTGAGGTTGCCGTTTTGGATCCGCTTGACCTGACGCGATACGGCAAACATCCCACGGTATGCCGGTTTATACAGGTGGGCCTGGTACGCATCGCGCACTGTCATATGCACAGTCCTGGATTTAAGCAGGTAGGGGTTTTTTGGGCTGTGGTATTCCACCCGGTGATGCAACGTAGGACGTATGAAGCCCTGAAACATGAGGATAATTGAGTGAGCAAAACCCGTTGCGGTGATCTCCATGCGGGGAGTTAGCGGCGTACCGCAATCCCACGTATCACCAGTAGCCACTTTTTGACGCCGGTTAACGCCATAACGCACGACTAGCCATACAATTATTGGCGCTGCCGCAACTAGCGCAAGGACCGCCGGCCCAGAAACAGACGTACCGTGGCTACCAACAGCAAGCGCCTGGGGATGTGATACGTCAACCACCGATGTCACCTGCTGGGCAGCCGTCGTTTCACGGCTAACCTTTAGCAGGACAGAGGCCACCGGAGCCGAGGCAAAACCAATCACCAAGCATAGTGCCGCCAGGCCAGCCATGCCAACGCGCATTGAGCGAGCCGACTCCTTGGCCTTCTTGGCAGCGTTCGAACGGGGGCGAGCCAAGAAAGCCGCGCCAAATGCCTTCACAAAGCACGCCAGCGCCAGGCCGCCAGTAACGGCTAGCGAAGCAGCAGCCAGCAAAAAGGCCCACCGAGCAATACTATCTGCAGTGGCTAAGCCGCTAAAGAGTGATTGAAAGGTCAGCCATTCACTAAAGAAACCGTTGAATGGCGGCAGTGCAGAGATAGCCATTGAACCAACCAAGAAGAACAGCCCGGTCATAGGCATGCACTTTATAAGCCCGCCATATTCCTCGATATTCCGCGTGTGCGTACCGTGAATAACCGAACCGGCGCTAAGAAAGAGCAGCGACTTAAATGTGGCGTGGTTGAGCGTGTGGAAAAGAGCGGCCGCCAGCGCCAGCAGCATAAGCTCCGGACGGTGCATTGATGAGAAAATCA
>DATCYV010000038.1:0-3782 GCA_036526215.1 Saccharimonadales bacterium (SeqCode) | reverse complement strand
TATACGCATCGCGGGCGACCTTGGCAATAATACTCGCCGCGCTGACCGCCGGCACCAATGCGTCGGCCTTAACGATACACTGGCTACCTGGCATATCTGGCAAAAAGTTATAGTTGCCGTCAATAACAAGCTTGTCGTACGGCACATTAATCTCAGCCACCGCCCGCTGCATAGCCAAACGAACTGCCGCAGTCAGGCCAAGCTCGTCTAATTCTTGCGGCGATACCCACCCTATGCCAAATGTTTTTGCCCGGCGGCGAATAACAACATCAAGCTTCTCACGCTGCAGGCGCGTTAGTTTTTTTGAGTCAGCTAGGCCTGGTATAGTCTTGCCAAGTAGCACAGCTCCGGCGACTACCGGACCTGCCAAACAGCCTCTGCCAACCTCATCGACCCCAAGAACCATACGCTTAGTGTAACAACAAGGGTTCACCCTTGCAAAACAAGCCTGTGCCCGCGTACCCGCATATTACCAGCCCCATAGGTGGACATATATTTGCAGCATGGAGAGATTTGTGATTTAAATCATATTAAGTGAGCCGATTAGAGTGCTGTAATGAGGGCATGCCACACACTACGCGAAGCACAAGAGGATAATCAACCGCCGGGGTGCTTACACCACCCAATGGTATAGAAAGGGCGGGGGAAGTCACCGAACCATCCAGGGATTGGCGCGACCGTAGCCGGGCCGTAAACTTTTTGTATGAGTTTCGCTGGCCATTAGCCGCTATAGCCGCTGGTGGTGTTATTAGCAGCATGATAGGCGGTATAACCGGGTACCTTGACGGCCGCGAGCGCGCCCTCGCCGAAGCCCACGCTAATCATAGAGGATCGGCAAGTGCCCCAGCCGTACCTGGCGGCAATCAGGCCGTTGCGCCATCTCCCACCTGGTCGACCAACCCAAATGAGCAATCAGCCCCCACTTCTAACAGTGGGGTTTTTAATACCGCGCCAGCAGCCGGCAATACCGCCCTTGCCTGCACCGGAGTAGCAAAACAAGTCTTTGGAGATGGCTCTGAGGTCTTAGCGCCCATTATGGCTGGCGACACCGCGAGCCATAAGCTTGTAACAATTCGAATCATGTGGGACGATAGACGTTTTTACCAGGTCGGCGTCAGGCCCACGACCGTAACTGCAGCCGATCTGCCAAACCTAGCGGAAATTATGGTTATCGATGTTGCAGGCACGCCGCTTGCAGCCATGGGCGAGGATATCGAGAAAAAGCACGATCCGTTCGGGACGGCCGTCCCAGACGGTAGCATATACCCGTGCGAACTCTTTACCAATGATTAATCCGTTGACCTGGCAGTAACATACAAAAACCGCCGGATGATCTCCGGCGGTTTATTTTGCAAAAAAGAAAGGTTATGCGTTCTCTTTTTCTTCAGTAGCTTCAGCAGCTTCGGCTTGTGGCTCTGCTGGCTTGGCAGGCACAGTGTTGACGCTCTCGCGGTCAAAGTCGACGCCAGTGAGACGAGCGGCCTTACCGGTGCGGCTGCGCATGTAGGTCAGGTAGTTGCGGCGAACCTTGCTACGCTTGGTGACTTCGATCTTAACAACCAAGGGGCTGTGAACCAAAAAGCTCTTTTCAACACCAACACCGCTGGCGATACGGCGAACGGTGATACGGCTGGTGTGGCTGCCCTTGCGGTCAGTACGGATAACCAGGCCCTTGAACACCTGAACGCGCTCTTTGTTGCCTTCTTTAATTTTTTGGTGCACGTTAACGGTATCGCCACTGCGGACATCTACGACAGCGTGCTTCTTGAACTTCTCTTCAATTTTTTGGATAACAGATTGCATAACCTATAAACCTTACACTAATATTCGCTTTCGATCAAGTATACCACATCTGTTAAATAAAGAAAAGCCCCTCGCAATGTCGTCCGCACACCCAGCGCACATAAGTGTTATACTAAAATCGAATTGGAGGAAACACATGGACTACGGCAAGGCCGCACTCGAAAAGCACAAGCTACTGCGCGGGAAAATCTCGGTCGCCCTCAAAGATCAGCTCGACAGCAAAGACAAACTCAGCATATATTACACGCCTGGCGTTGGGGCCGTCAGTTCATATGTTGCCCAGCACCCGGATGAAGCCCGCGAATACACTTGGCTTAACAACTCGGTCGCCGTGGTAAGCGATGGTTCGGCCGTACTTGGCCTTGGCAATATTGGCCCTTACGGCGCACTGCCAGTCATGGAAGGCAAAGCGATGCTCTTTAAACACTTCGCAGGTGTAGATGCCGTACCAATTGTACTAGACGTGCACACTGCCGATGAAATTGTGACCGCCGTAAAAGCTATTGCTCCCAGCTTTGGCGGTATCAACCTCGAAGATATTGCCGCACCAATTTGTTTTGAGGTAGAGGAACGCCTCAAGGCCGAACTTAAAATTCCAGTCATGCACGACGACCAACACGGCACTGCCATAGTGGTGCTGGCCGGCCTCATCAACGCCACCAAGGTAACTGGGCGAAATCTCGGCGACTGCCGCATCGTAGTTGTTGGCGCCGGTGCCGCAGGTACTGCCATTATGAAGTTACTCGATCTATATGCACATCCAGAGATTCTGGCCGTAGACAGCAAAGGTATTGTAAGCGCCAGCCGCACCGACTTGAACGACGAAAAGAAAAAGCTACTCGCCTTTACCAACCCCCGCAATGTAAGCGGCTCACTCGAAGAAGCACTGCAAGGCGCCGATATCTTCATTGGTGTTTCCAAGCCGGGCTTGCTCACCCCAGAGCTGATTCAAGCCATGGCCAAAGATCCCATCGTATTCGCTATGGCCAACCCCGTGCCCGAAATTATGCCCGACGAAGCTAAAAAAGCCGGCGTTGCTGTTATGGCCACCGGCCGCAGCGACTTCCCCAACCAGGTTAATAATTCCCTGGCCTTCCCGGGCATTTTCCGCGGCGCTCTTGACAACCGCGTAACCACCATTACCGACCAGCACAAGATCGCCGCCGCCGAAGTCATTGCATCGCTCGTTGACACGCCAACCGCCGAGCAAATTATGCCCTCACCTCTCGATGAGCGGCTCGTGCCAGGCGTTGCCGCCGTTATTCGTTAGCTCGATTCGCTAAATTCGTGGACCGGTCTCATCTTGTAAAAATACGTGTATTCGTTGTACTATTTTGTTTTGCTAACTGAGAGGATTGCCCGGCATGCGACGAAACCACAACACTTTGCGCTACCCTACTACTCCGCGGGCAACTGGTGCAGCCATTGGCGCGCTCGTTACGACTGGCGATGGGGCGCCCACTTTTACTGCCTGCTTTGTTGATGCCACGGGCACGAGTCCTGCACACCTCAACATAGTTACCAACGCTGGGACCAATACCGAAACCACCGACAACCAAAACGATAGCTGGCTGCAAGGTGACGTCAACCTCACAGCAAAAGGCGTAGCATCAGTCATAGCCAACGGCATACCAACATGTGCAAGCCAAGGTGCATCCGATGTAGCCAGAACATATAGCCCAGACCTCGCGCTCCCGCCAGCCCAGAGTGAGCTGCGCGTGCCGCCCTTCGCGCCTGGCGCATTAGCCGTCTAACCATTTACATATTGCATGATATCTATGCAGTAAGAAATCTTACGAGCAATTAACTGCTCTACACTGTATGCTAATATGGCTTAATAAGTAATTAATGATAATGGTAACATGGAGGATTGTGAGTATGTCTGAGCGTAATAAATATGAACGTCGAAACCGCCCGTCAACAGCCGTAACTATAGGTATTGCCGGCGCACTAACATTAGCAGCTTGCGGTAACGGCGA
>DATCYV010000037.1:0-2077 GCA_036526215.1 Saccharimonadales bacterium (SeqCode) | reverse complement strand
TTGGCCTCGGCATGGGCGCGGAAAGCGTTGTGGTTGGTTAGCTCGGCGGCTACCTTGCGGGCGGTAGCTTCGGAGAGGCCTTTGGCCTCATAGATTTCCTCAAGCTCCTTCAGTTTGGCATCGGGGCTGTCCTTGAGCTCGGCGTGCTGCCGGGCAAGCATTGCCTGCTCAGAGTCGCGCTGGCTGCTAACCGATACATATTCACCGGCGGCCATAGATAGCGCGCCCGCCAAAACGCCCGCCACCCCAGACATCAAAATAATATTGCGCGAATCTGTACCACCAGCGACACCAACTACCAACCCGGCGATCGATACAATACCGTCGTTGGCGCCCAACACAGCGGCGCGGAGCCAGTTTAGTTTTTGGGTGGAGTGCTCTTTTTTGGCGATGTCTTTTTCTTGCGGGACTGCTACGGCGTTCTGCTCTTCGGCCATGTAAACTCTTTCTGAAAATATTAAGTAGTGTGCACAAGGGAAGCGCCCTTACAAATAAGAGCGCCTATACTTACAGTATATCATATAACGGTTGCCAGAGGCTGTGCGCTATAATAGTGCTTATGGCAAGTTCCCCTCTTTTGCAGTACTTGCGGGCTACCCCACAAGACGCGTTATCTATGGCATCATCAACCGAAGCCGGTCTTAAGGACCCCGAAGTCGCCAAGCGTTTTGCGCAGTATGGCCCAAATACCATTAAGGCCAAAAAATTTAATGTTTGGAAGCTTTTGTGGCGGCAGATCGGCGGTAACCCGCTCGTTATCGTTTTGGGGACGGCTACGGCTATTTCGTATGTCATGGGCCAGCATACCAGCGCCTACTATATTTTTGGCATGATTCTTTTAAGTGCGGGTCTTGGCTTTTGGAACGAGTTTGCCGCCGAACGCACCGTGCACGACTTGCTAAAGCGCGTATCGTTAACCGCTGTTGTCATGCGTGATGGCCGCAAGCAAGAGGTGCCAGTTGCGCGTCTGACCATGGGGGACGTAGTGTTTTTGTCGCCGGGTTCGATTGTGCCGGCAGATGTGAGGCTGCTCGAGTCCGAGAATCTTGAGGTTGACCAAGCAGCGCTAACCGGCGAATCCAAAACCGTCTACAAGGTAGCCAAGGCGCTGACAGATACGCCAAAGGGGCTTAACGATTACGCAAATATCGCTTTCATGAGTACGACTGTGACGAGCGGTTTTGGCAAAGGCGTGGTGATTGCGCTCGGCAAAGACACCGAATTCGGCAAGATTGCCCACGAAGCGTCATTCGTGAAGCCAGAGACTGAGTTTCAGAAGGGTCTGCGGCGGTTCGGTAACCTAATCATCAAGGTTATCTTATGGCTGACGATTGGTATTTTTGCGATCAACTTCTTTTTGGGGCACGCGATGATCGAATCGCTGCTGTTTGCGTTGGCAATTGCCGTAGGGCTGACGCCCGAGCTTCTGCCGATTATCGTTACCATTAGCCTGTCGCACGGCGCTGGCAAGCTCGCCAAGAAGCACGTGATCTGCAAGCAGCTAATCGCCATTGAAAACCTTGGCAATATGGACGTACTTTGTACCGACAAAACGGGTACCCTTACCGAAGGCCGCATTGTAGTGACCGGCACGATTGGCCCCGACGGTAGGCCCAAGCCTGAGCTTATTACCGCTGGCGTTTTGTGCAATAGCGCAATCCATCATCACAAAATTCTTGGCAATGCGATTGACGTTGCCCTTTGGGAGGAGGCCGACGCCAAGCATCTCCGCCCCGAATACGGCATTAAAAAGGTCTTTGAAGAGCCGTTTGATTATGAGCGCCGCGCTATGTTTTGTGTGACTGAACAAAACGGCAAACGCACCTTGATTGTCAAAGGTTCGCCCGATGTCGTGCTTACGCAGTGCTCGCACGACGCCCGTCTTGAACATGCCCGCAAAAAAGTTCTGGAACTAAATGCGAGCGGTTTACGCCTTGTTGCCATTGCCACCAAGCGCGTTGGCCCCAAACCAGACTATACCTGGGACGACATGAAGGGCGTCGAATTTGAAGGCTTCATTACCTTCCTGGATATCCCCAAAAAGAACGTGGCTGGTTCCATCCGCAAAATGGAACGG
>DATCYV010000036.1:0-4349 GCA_036526215.1 Saccharimonadales bacterium (SeqCode) | reverse complement strand
AAACTGCTATGGGTAAGTACCCGTTTGAGGCGGTTAAAACCATGAAGCGCGTGATTTTGTACTCTGAACAACACGGCCCAATGCGTGTGCTGGCCGATCACGATCGCGAACGCACCATGCAAACTGCTATCGCCACCAGTGTAATGCACATGGCCGACAAGATCGACACCAAGGCAATTGTGGCCGAGACCCGCTCAGGTGTAACCGCAATCCAAATTGCCTCAATGCGTCCCGAGGTGCCAATCGTAGCTGTCACTGATGAACTTCGCACTGCGCAGCAGCTCGCACTGGCATATGGGGTCAAGAGCTACGTCCGTCCGGCTGGCCCAGATGCCGCTACCAAGCTCACCGACTGGCTGCTCGAGAACCACGTATTTGAAAAGGGTGATGTCGTGCTGGCCGTATCTGGCCGCTTCCCAGGTGTATCTGGTGGTACAGACACGATCAAGATTCGCGTACTCGAGTAGTCCTATCTGCAGGACGAATCGGCTCTAATTAGCAAGTGCGAGTAGATCCTGCGTGGTGACATTCGGGAAGCTGCCGACAGTCATATTGTGGAGTGCATCCGCAAGTTGTTCGCCTAGAGGACTGTGATCCGCTAACCGGGCGTACGTGACGGCCAAGTTGTACGGATTTGCAGCATCTGTGGTGGCAAGCGGGCTTTCGTCGGGCGTTGTAAAACCGAGGCCAATAAGCATGGCGTCAGCTTCCGCCTCTTGTGTGCCCGGATTTTGTTCGCGGCCAGGCACGCCGATACCGAGTGCGTACGATGTTAAGTGTTTGGGCATGCGTAGCGCGGGGTCGGCATAACAGTTAACTTTGTTTGGCGTACCGGCACCGTATTGGTACGCGCCATGGCCGCCGAGTTCATGCACGGCGTTCATGGTTACAATCGCTGGGTCGCTATCTATTCTAAGTGCGACGGTGTGCTGGTCGCCATAATACTCACCTGCCAGGTTGCTGTTATCCGGTGTTTTAAACCCGGTGGTCAGTACCATATGTGTCTGGCCGTTCAGATTGCCAATGGCTAGCGGCAAGCCATCATAGCCCTGCATAACGCCGGTCACTGTTGCGCGTAAGGTGCTCAGCGATACGTCGGATGGTCTGGTTGGCAATGGCTGGTCGGTGTCTGTGGCGTTTTTGGTTGGTGCATCAAAGTCCGCCCGGGTCGCTAAGTGCATCTCAATACTACCTTGCAAGGCATGGTTAGCGATGCTGAGGATTTCTGCCTTGCTTCGTGCGAGGTTAACCTCAGTGATCGCCTTGCTCGTGTCAAACCGTGGTAGCTGGGTATTTGTCGCGATGTGGCCGGTCGTTAGGTACTTTTTAACAAGCTCTTGCTTAGGGGCGGGGCAGGCGGCACGGCCGAATTCGTCGGCATTTGGAGCGGCCGTTCGCTTAGGAGTAGTATCGGGCGCCTGAGTAGGTGGAGCCTTTTCGATAGCAAGCTGCAGAGCGACCGTCCGTTCACTTACGGTGGGTGCTTCGGCAGGGGCGGCTGTGCTGCCGAGAAGTGCGTTAACTGCGATCAGAGCAATAGCGCCATATGCCGTTCGATATACAGCTCGATGCTCACTGCGGCTGCCAAGGCACTGGCTATCATATGTTGCGTGCCTCGGCGCATGCTGCGCTGATCTCTGGGTTTCTTGGGGTGCATGTTTGGCCATGGTGTTCCCGATGGCTTACTCCGATAAAACACGTAAATTCTATCACATTGTACTGCTTATGTCAATATTCTCTATCTGTTATTTGCTATGGTACACTGGAATAAATAGGGGGTTAAATGGGCAGTATGTTTACGAAGAAAACAATATGGGATATTGACCTTGAAGGTAAGCGTGTTCTTATGCGTGCCGACTATAACGTGCCGCTTGGCAATGATGGCGCCATCGCTGATGACTTTCGGATCAAACAATCACTCAAGACAATTACGGCGCTGCGAGAAAAAAACGTTAAGCTGGTCATCTGTTCGCATCTGGGCCGCCCAGATGGCAAGCGCGACGACAAGTTTAGCCTAAGGCCCATAGCAGCTCGCCTGAGTGAGCTGTTGGGTGAAGAAGTGCAATTTGCCAATGACTGTATCGGCCAAGAGGTCGAAAACGCCGTGAACGCATTGCAGCCGCGGCAGGTTTTGCTCCTCGAGAATCTCCGTTTCCACCCCGAAGAAGAGGCCAATGATGATACCTTCGCCGGTGAGCTCGCCAAGCTCGGCGATGTCTTTGTACAAGACGGTTTTGGCGTGGTGCACCGCGCGCATGCCAGTACCGAGGCAATAACACACCATTTGCCGAGTGTATCGGGCTTGCTGCTTGAGGCCGAAGTCGATACGATCACCCGCATTATGGATGCGCCAGAGCGACCGTTAATGGCTATTGTGGGTGGTGCAAAAATTGCCGATAAAATCGATGTTTTGAACCGCTTTATCGAAATTGCCGACATCGTGGCCGTGGGTGGTGCCATGGCCAACACCTTCTTGGCGGCCGCTGGCGTCGATGTCGCCAAGAGTAAATACGAGCAAAACGACGTGCCCGTTGCCAAAGACATCATGGATAAAGCTAAGGCAAAAGCCAAAGAGAAGCGCTTTATCTTTTACCTGCCGCAAGACGGCGTGGTGGCCAGCAGTATAGACAAGACCGCAAAAACGCGGATTGTCGACTGGGATGCGCATTTTATGGCTGAGGTCGAAAGTTATCCTAAGGCGCCAAGCGAGGATTCGCGTGTGGTGGGTGACGACGAGTATATCCTGGACATCGGTCCGTTCTCTGGAGGCTTTATCGCTGGCGCAGTGCAGCTGGCCAACACTGTGGTCTGGAACGGCACGATGGGCGTAACCGAAACGCCGTCGCTGCTCGGCCCGGTCGGCCCATTTTCGCACGGTACCGAGCTAGTGATCGACGCTATGCTTGGCGACTATGGCCACCGCCCATTTAGCTGGGTTGGTGGTGGTGATACGGTAGGATATGTCGAGCAGCGCAAGCTGACGGGCGCCTTTAACCACGTATCGACCGGGGGCGGTGCTAGCCTTGAGCTTATGGCCGGACGCAAGCTTCCAGGTGTGGAAGCTCTACAAGATAAATAGGTGTATTTATAACAATGCTTATGCTAAGCTAAAAGTGTTAGACGATTACATATGCAAAGAAAGATGCTACTCGTTGCCAACTGGAAGATGAATCTCAATACTAGTCAGGCTAGTATGGTTTTGCATCGTTTGCAAGAGCGCACCCGGATTCACCGAGGTATAGAGGTGGTGCTGGCACCAAGCATGCTGACGCTGCAGCCACTCAGCATGCAGCTTGATCGCCGCAAGTTCCGCTTGGCCGCCCAAAATGCGTACCAGAAAGACGAGGGCGCGTTTACCGGTGAGGTATCTTTCTCTATGCTGCGCGACCTGGTGCATTACGTAATCGTGGGTCACAGCGAGCGCCGGATTTACTTTCATGAGGATCTCCCCACGGTCCGCGACAAAGTCGCTGCCGCTATCCGCAATGGTATAAGCCCCATCTTGTGCGTTGGCGAAACCAAGCAGGAACGCAAAGAAGGCCAGGCCCGCCAAGTGCTTCATGACCAAGTGGTGACCGCCCTAAGCAACTTAACCTCTCACGATGTTTCCAACGTTGTTATTGCATATGAGCCCGTATGGGCGATTAGTACGTTTAGCGGCGAATTTGCCAAACCCGACCAAGTGGCCGAGGCGATTGCCTTTATCCGGCACCAGATTGAACAGCTCTACGGCGCCAAAGTTGCCGAAAGAGTCCGAGTGTTATATGGCGGCAGCGTAGATGACACAATTGTTCGGGGCTACCTAGAAATTGCCGGTTGCGATGGCGCACTAGTAGGGGGCGCCAGCCTCAATCCATATAAATTTGCAGGTATTATAGACGCCGCATACCGCCTTCAGTGCGAGCTGGGCGAAGAAGTGAATCAAGATGAATAACGACGATACAAACCCACAACCAAACAAACCTCAGGCTCCGCCAGCTTCGGCTTTTGGGCCAGATAAAAAAGTCTTTGACGTCATGCGTCCGGGCAAGGCGCCGGCGTCGCCAACCTCTCGCCCAGTGGTCATTGGCCACAAGCCGCAGGTGCACGACGACCAGCTTGTACCTTCTGCCGATACCCGTTATGCCTCAAACAATCCACTCGACGAAAAGCGCGATCTGCTGACGCACAAAGGCGGAGTTGATTTTGCCTCGCCAGGTGCTGCCGATGAATATCCAGATGATCCGCCCGGGGATAACAAACCGGCCTCTGCCGATGCTTCGGCTTTGGGCACGCAAAAAGAGTTAGCCGCCATGGGTGCGCTTGCTTCTCAGATTGACAAGGGCGAGGAGCAGGCCAGTGCAGATACC
>DATCYV010000035.1:0-6763 GCA_036526215.1 Saccharimonadales bacterium (SeqCode) | reverse complement strand
GATGACAACTGCAGAAGACGACACCCAATACTGGAACCTTCAGCAACGCAACGTTAGACACATAGAAGCCAACGGCGACGTAGTAGATGAAACGCCGGTCGACACCACAATACGACGCCTGTCAAAGAACAGGACGCGCTTTAGCATAATGCTCGGCGACGAACTAATCGGGATGATTGAATATAGACTTGGGGATGACCCTGCTAGCCGCGAGGCGGAAATTGGCATACTCCTGTCTGAGGATCAAACCAGACATGGCTACGCGCTAGCGTCATTGAATGCGCTGACGAGCGCTATGGAATCTCTTGGGCTATCGCGCATATTTGCCGAGGTTGTACCAGGTAATGAAGCCAGCCTTCGTCTTTTCCGCAGGCCAGAGACAAACTTTGTTGAGTCACCATACCTAGGCGGCGAGCCTAATGATCAGGTTCATGTCTTTACCTACATGCCACGCTCATTAAGTGGTGGCGGAATCTAAACAAAGGCAGAGAGTGCCACTGGCGCTTTCGAATCTCTCTCGCCTATGCTACTGTAGCTTGACGTTGTCTTCGCCAACCAGGTCTTGGAGTTTGCCCAGGGCGGCTTTATCGCACTTGGCAGGAAGTTTAATAATCTGTTTGCTGTCGACTGGGCCCAGCACGAGCACAACCTCCGTATCGCCCTTATTCTCGTCAATGGACTGCTTGAGCGAGAACAGCAAGTCTTGGTTTTTGCTATCGTGCAGGCGGATGTACAAACGCTCCGGTGCGGGCTCCGCCACGGCGCTGCTGCCCTTGGCCAGGGCCGACCCGGGCCCAGCGGCTACCGGCTTCTTTTCGAACTTCTCGTTGGGATCCTTGCCTTTGCTGGTTGTCACCGCTGCCGCTGGCGAACGCTTGCTACCTGGCGGGCGCATCTTTTTACCGGTCGGCTGGTAAGCCGTGGCCTGCTCGCCGGTAATTTCGCGTGCATCATCTACCAGGATTTTTACTTCTTCGCCAATGTTGCCCTCTTTGTCTTTGGCAGAGATTTTGCCTCGCGCCAAAATGACTTTGTCGCGCTCCCACAAACCAGCGGTCTGCTGATAGGCACCCGGGAACAAGATCAACTCAAGCTCAGCATGCTTGTCCTCAAGCTTTACGAACGCCATTTTGCTGCCATTTTTGGTGGTGATTTCGCGCACGTCGTTAATGGCACCGCCCACTACCGCCGAGCGGCCGTCATGCTCGGGCCTCAAGGCGCTCATGGGCATGGTCTGCTCTTCTAGGAACGTCTCGTACATGGCAAGCGGGTGCTGGCTCAGGTACAGGCCAAGCAATTCGCGTTCCCAAAGGAGTTGTTCGCGCGGTGTGTACTGCGTCCCGGCTTTTTCAAGCGTCAGCTTGGGCTTCACTACCACGTCGGCATCTTCGATTAGGTTGCCGAATAGGTCGGTCTGGCCGCTCGCAGCCTCTTTTTGCAAACGCTGGGCGTAGGCAATGATCGTGTCGAGGTTGTGCAGCAGCTGCGAGCGGTCGCCAAAGCGGTCAAAAGCGCCAGCTTTGATAAGACTTTCAACATTTTTGCGGTTACAAATGCGGATGTTGACACGCTGTAAGAAGTCTTCGAGGTCGGTGAATTTGCCGTCCTGTTCGCGCGCGCGGATGATCTCCTCCACCGCGCCAGCGCCCACGTTTTTGATGGCATTCATACCAAAGCGAATCTGCGCCTTACGGTTGTCGCCATCTGGCACAATAGCGAAATCTTGGAAGGATTCGTTAACGTCAGGCGGCAGTACGTCGATGCCCATTTTCTGGCATTCAGAGATTTCAATCGCCAGGCGGTCGGTATCGTCGTAGTCGCTCGTCATCAAGGCGGCCATAAAGGCAGACGGGTAGCGCGCCTTCAGGTAGGCAGTCCAGTAAGCGATCAAGGCGTAGCAAGCGGCATGCGACTTGTTGAAACAGTACGCAGCAAAGTCTTCGAGCTGCTTCCAGAACCGCTCCATCAGACCCCGGTCTATGCCCGATACCCGTGCGCCACCCTCGATCATCTTGTCCTTCATTTTGGCCATCAAGTCGATCTTTTTCTTACCAATGGCTTTGCGGAGCGTGTCGGCCTCACCACCAGTAAAGCCGCAAACTTCCTTACTAATCTGCATGACCTGTTCCTGGTATACGAGCACGCCATAGGTGTTCTTGAGGGCGTTTTCCATGCTGGGGTGCGGGTACACGATCTCTTTAATACCATGCTTACGGGCAATGAAGTCGTCGATAAACTGCATCGGCCCCGGCCGGTACAGTGCCACCATGGCGATAATGTCTTCGAACACCGTCGGCTTCAGCTCTTTTAAATAGCGCTTCATGCCGGCAGATTCAAGCTGGAATACACCGGTCGAGTCGCCGCTACCGAGCAGGTCGTACGCCGATTTATCGTCGAGCGGGATGCTCCCTAGGTCGATCTCGTGCTTGTACACCTTGCGAATAATACGCAGCGTGTTGTTAATGATCGTCAAGTTCGACAGGCCCAAAAAGTCCATTTTAAGCAGGCCAAGCTCTTCGATCTGGCCCATCGGGAACTGTGCTGTCACCACACCCTTTTGCGCCATTTCGAGCGGCACAAACTTCACCAAATCGTCGGGCGCGATGATCACACCACAGGCGTGCACGCCGTGGCTGCGCACGGTGCCTTCCAAGATCATAGCTTGGTCGATTACTTCGTGCGATACGTCGTTGGTTTCATACTCGCGCTTTAAGTCAGGGTCATCAACAATCGACTTGGCAAGCGGAATATGGCGCCCCTGCACCGGCTGCGGGATGAGCTTAGCCAGGCGGTCAGCATCGGCATACGGCACTTGCAGCACGCGCGCAACGTCACGTACGGCGTTACGGGCGAACATCCGGCCAAAGGTCACAATATTGCTCACGCGGCTGTGGCCGTATTTGTCAGCACAGTACTGGATGACTTCGTCACGACGCGTATCCTGAATGTCGATGTCAACATCGGGCATGCTAATACGGTCGGGATTTAGGAAGCGCTCAAACAGCAAGTCATACTTAAGCGGGTCCAGATCGGTAATCTTAACCGCGTAGGCAATAATCGAGCCAGCGGCCGATCCGCGCCCTGGCCCAAAAATAATCCCTTGGTCTTTGCCCCACCCAATAAAGTCGGACACAATCAAGAAGTAGCCGTTAAAGCCCATCTGGGCGATGATGCCCAGCTCGTATTCGGCGCGTTTAGTCGGTTCTTCGGGCACATGCGTGCGGGCCTCATCAACCGTCATCTTTTTAGAATCGGCCTCGGGCACGCCGCCATAGCGCCAGGCTAAGCCTTGCCACACCATCCGGTTAAGATATGATTCCTCTGTATCGCCCTCGGGCACCGGGAACTTAGGAATCAAAATCTTACCAAGTTCAATCTCGAGATTTATGCGGTCAGCAATTACTTTGGTATTGGCAATGACCTCAGGATGGTCTTTGCCCCACCGCTTGATGATCTCCCGAGGATCTTCAACATGCAGCGGGTAGTCTTTGAGCGTCATTCGCTTCTCGTCAGAAAGGAACGAGCCAGTACCAATACACAGCAAAATTTCGTGCGCGTCTTGGTCTTCGTGCTTTAGGTAGTGGGCGTCGCACGTTACGACAACCTTGATACCCAGCTCGTCGCCGAGCTTAAGCACGCCCTCATTTACTACACGCTGTTCCGCACTATGTAAAGGATTTTCTGGATGCCCGTGGTCTTGGATCTCTAGGTAATAGCGGTCGCCGAAGACGGACTTGTACCATGTGGCGATTGACTTGGCTTTGTCGTAATCGCCATTTTTGAGGGCATCGCCAACTTCACCACCCATACACGAACTAGTGACAATCAGCCCTTCGTTGAATTTTTCAAGCAAGTCGTGGTCGACACGTGGATAGTAGTAATAGCCGTGCAGATTGGCGGTAGTGCTGAGTTCGTACAGGTTACGCAGCCCCTGCTCGTTCATGGCGTGAATGATCAGATGGTAACGCTGCTTGTCCTTTTGCGGGTCTTTGTCGGTGTGCTTGCGCGAAGCTACGTAAGTTTCGATGCCAATGATCGGCTTAATATTGTTGGCCGTGCACTCTTTGTAGAATTCAATGGCGCCAGAGAGCGTGCCGTGGTCGGTCATCGCCACCGCTTCCATCCCCGACTCTTTCACGAATTTCACCAAATCCGGAATACGCGTCAAACCATCCAACAAGCTAAACTGCGTGTGGTTATGCAAATGCACGTAGTCGGACGGCTTTAAATCTCTCATGCTGCAACTGTTACCCTCAGTTGCTACTATTATAGCGGATATGAGTCGTTCAGAGCCTCGAAATATGTAGCAGGATTCTCAACACAAAAGCGAGCTGTTCAAAACTACGCCTAGTGAAATATGCGTAGCCGCCAATAGTCGTATTCCTACGTTGTCACCAAAAGCGTAAACTGAATACCGGCCGTGTTAAAAGGAGTCGTTATGGAAACGCCTGTAATGGTCGCGGGCAAACTAGTTTGGCCTCCGATATATCCAACCCGAAGTCCTACGCCACTTAGGCCATAATTTAGAATGGAACGGTTACTTCCACTAACCAGTGTTGGTGTGGTAGTGCCGTTAGAAAGCAGGGCTATAAAATAATCTTGCCCGGCGGTAAGAGGAACCGATGAGTTAAGCGCACCAGCGGTTGGCGTGCCTGCCGTCGAGCCAAAGTTTGTTGTTTGGTCAGCGGAAGAACTAAGTAAAGTAGCTGTACCGGCGGTCGTTTGGCCAGTATCGTAAATGCCCACTAGGTTTTCCCCGCTTGTAAGCGTTGCACCATTAGTTACAACATGATAAACGATATGCCCGGCTGAACCAGTTGAGGCCGCTCTGAAGCGTATGAGATACAACCGTCCGCTCGTAGGCTGTGCAGTAGTGGTTCCCGTGCTCGGCTCGGCCGACCAGCCAAGCCAGCCGTAATCGCTGGCAGTGGTTCCTGCGCCTGTGATGGACGAGTTGATCCATTTACTTTGACTGGAGCTATAAGACAACACTTGGCCATTGACGGGCGCGGCTATATTGACATCGGTATTACCCGCCAGAGTAGAAGAACCGCCACCACCAATCTGCACCCACGTCCCAGGGCTACCCGCTACCGTACAGACCCATAACTTACCCGTTTGGTCAATTACGTAGTCGCCGACCGCGAACGTACCAGTTAAGGGCGCACCGCTGCTGGTTGCCCCTGCATACCTGCTTGCGGCAGTAGCACCGGTCAAGCCGGTCACTGATAGCGCCTGATTTACATTAACAACCCCGCTTGCGGAACGCGAGATAGTAGCATCACCTATAGCGTTGCCGGGGCCAAGCACTACTGAACCGTTGGCTTTAATTTGCAACCGAGGGTTTGTATCACCCGAGGTTAACGCGCTGTAAGCGCTCCCATTGGCAATAACCGCTTGCACAGCGCCACCGTAAATAGAAGTGGTGGACTCGTTTGTGCTCGAACCGCCGTAGTTATTCATGAACGGTTTAGCTAAATAGCCCGTAGTGGGTGCGCCAGCAATGAGGGCAGTGCCACCTCCAGCGTGATCGGCAAAGCCCCACGCTGTTGCGTTCAGGTCATTCTGTCCGGCAGCAAAGTTAAGTACGGCAACCGCTGGGTTCGTAAAGTTAATAAGCGAGTATGCCACATTCTCAAACACCATGCCAGTATTGTTGCCGTTCAAGGTGATGACGTTCTTGAGGCTCTGTCCATTAGTGACTGGGCCCGAACCGGTGACGGAAGCATTCTTTAGCGTCATGCCCACAGTGTCTTGGATGGTAATCGCATCCCATGGCCCAGTGTTGCCGGCGACAAGCGTGTTACCGGCGACCAACACAAGGCCATCAATATAAATATTGAAGTTCTTGCGCTGTTGGTTGAAGGTACCGCCTATTCCCGCGGTGACGGTAATCGGCGGGCCATTTTGAGTGGTGGTATCGCATTTGAGATCGCTAAAGGTAAGATTGTTGACACCTTGGATGTACCCACCACTACCATCAAGCCACAACGCACCGTCACGATAACTCTCAATTGTTAGGTCACGAAACTTAAGGTTGTTAGCGCTGTCAGAAGAATATCCGAACTGCCCGCTGGTCGTGCCGGGTGCTTGGTTCAAAATATGTACTGCCGGATATGTTGGCGAAACATTGGGTGTAGTTGGCGTTGCGCCGGCCGAGGTAGAATAGCCACCGCAGTTATCGACTCGGTTATGATAAAACATGGAGTCCCACGTTTGGACAATTCGCCAGCCCTCACCGCACGCATTTAATACGTCCACGCGCTGCATTTCGTTCACGGTACAGTAGTAGTGCCGCAAAACAGGTTGCAGTGAGGTATTGCCATTGGTCATACCACCGTCAAGGTTAAGGTCGCGCACGCCAATTCGCCGAGCAAATCGGCTGATGTTGTTGTCCGTACCCGCCACACCGGAAATATCCAGCAACACGCCGTTGAAGCTTGTACCGCGTACTAGCTTTGTGGCGTACATGCCACCTCCGGCCAAAACAACGTTAGAACGAGCCGTAAAAGTGCCGGGCAGGCTTTGACCATCGCTTAGGGCAGTCGGCGTATTGGCCGTGCTCCAGGTGCCGGGCACGCTGCTTGGCAAGAAGCCCAGAAAGATCGTCGAAAAACAATACCAAGTACCTATCGGTAGCATCACAATACCACCGCCAGCCGCATTGGCCTGTTGAATAACGTAGTTTATTGCTGGTGCGTCGTCGGTCGTGCCGTCACCGTATAAGACGGGTTGGCTGGTATTGAGCCCGGCGGGGCTGCCG
>DATCYV010000034.1:0-3992 GCA_036526215.1 Saccharimonadales bacterium (SeqCode) | reverse complement strand
ATCCGGCCGATGGGTTTCGGGCGTGTCAACGCCAATCAAGCGCACAGTTTCGGCGCGGCCGTTCATCTTGACGGTAATCGTGTCGCCGTCTACAAAGTGATCAATGGCGTACAGCCCTGGCTGGTTTTCTACCGCAGCTTGCTGCGCTCCCTTAAACCATCCCTGTTGCTGGCTAACCGCTACAAACAAAAGAATTATGGCCGATAGGGCGGCGGCCGTGCGCTTCGGTTTAAATCGCATATGTCTTAGCATGAGCGGCATTGTACCTCAAGCTATACCGAAAAAACAGCCACCCCCACCCAGCCAAAAAGGGCTCGCCTAAAGCGCGCGAGCAAACCGATACTCTGTGCCTTTGGAGGTTTGCGTCCCTTTTTGGCTGGGTGGGGGTGGCTGTTTTTTGGCTCTAGAGGTTACTTCTTGCCGCTCTTGCCGCCGCCATCGCCGATTGCAACGCGCTTTGGCGCTGGCAGCTCCTTGAACGGTACAGTTACCTTAAGGACGCCTTTATCGAACTCAGCCTGCACGTTGTCGCCGTCGGCGTACTTGGGCAGCGCAATACTGCGGTAAAAGCTAGCGTGCGATTCGCGCACCATGTAGCTGCGCTTTTTATCTTTGCTATCCTCTTGTTTTTCGCGTCGCTCGCCCTTAATTTCGAGGACGCCGTTGTGTACGTTGACCTCTATATCATCTTTGTCGAAGCCAGGTGCTTGCACCTCGGCCACTAGGCTTTTGTCGTCTTCGGTGTATACATCCATGGCCGGCATGGTGGGGCTGCCGGGCACGGCATTAAAGAAATTGTTAAACATATCGTCGAGCTGGCTGTGCATGCTGCTCAGCCCGGTAAAGGGGTCGTTCCAACGGATTAGGTTCATGATATTCCTCCTTTCAATCTGTTATTGCCAGGTGGGTGCCCACCTACTTCCAATGTAAATCTGTTGGCGTTCGTATGCAAGAGTGCTAATGCTTATCTACTGATGCACATGGCATACGCGATTTTTGTAACTTTTTGTGCAGTACAATCGTATATAGGTTATGCAAAACGACACACAAGAAGCGCTGATCGCGCGAGCACTCGGCGGCGATAGTGAGGCGTATGCCGAAATCGTCGACCGTTATAAAAATGCCGTGTACTATCATTGTTTTGCGATAGTGCGCGATGAAGATGTTGCAGAGGATGTCGCCCAAGAAACATTCATCAACGCATATTACAAACTAAAACAATACAACAGTCATTACAGCTTGGCGACGTGGCTGTTTAAAATAAGCACCAACAAGTGTCTGACCTATTTACGGGATAAACGCAAGGTATTGCATCTAGAGGAGGCTACGGTCGAGAGCATCGTTTCTCGCGAACCATCGCCGCACACCAAGGCTATGCATGCTGAACTGCATGATGCGGTGCAGCGCCTGCGCCCTAATTACCGAGCTGTCATCAGCCTGTACTACTGGCATGGCCAAGACTACGTCAGCATCGCCGAAATACTGGACGCGCCGATTAATAGCGTGCGTGTCTGGCTTAAACGTGCTAAAGAAGAATTAAAAAAGGAGTTGGTATGAACAATCTCGACGAGCTGCTACGGCAGCATCAACCAAAACCAAAACGTCCGTTATCTGTAAACTTTACCCAAAGCATCATGGGCGATATACGCGAGGTACCGCAGCCCAGCCTGGCGCAGCGGCTACGTGCTAAGTTGCCCGTACACCTGGCAAGCAAGGCAAGCTTTGCTTCGCTGGCTGGTGCCGTATTGGTAACTGGCTCGGTTGCTGCCTTTGCTCTCTGGCCGCGGCCGAGTGTTACACCGAGCATCCACCAGGAACTGCCGAGCGGTAATCATATTGTTGGCTACAATGCCAAAGATTGTAATTACTTTGCAAGCCACGATGGATCAGCTCCCAAGCAGACTAGTGAGTCACTGTATTATGAAGTCCGTCAGGGCTCAAAGCTTACCGACCAACAACTACTAGATTCGCTGCAGGCAGTATGCGAAGAGAATATAAGCGACAACGCGCTTGTCGCAGTCACGAAGCAATTGCCCCAAAACATCCCTGGTCTGCAGTCAACGGTGGCGTACACTATTAGCGCGATTAGCCCAACCAGCATTACCTTGGTGCCTGATGCGCATTTCGCTCCGGCCGATCTGGCATTGCCGTCAAGTGCGACGTACACCCGGTTTGCATCAGATATGCTGCTCTACAACGAGGGCAACAAAGTAGCGTATGGCGACTTTAAGGTCGGTGATACTGTTAAGCTCGTTGTCAAAGACGACAGCGGCAAATCATCTGAGACAGCCGGTAATTACGTAGCAATGGCTCATCCAGAGCACGTCACTATCCTGGCGATGCTCAAAACACCGCCGCTATCTGGTGACCCTAATGTCTTTTACAAGGCAGTTGGCGCCGACCTGGTGCGCGTAGAAACCTGCAGCACAAGCCCGTCCGGCTTTTGCCGCGCATATGAATTTGCTCAGTAGACGGATTATGTAGCGCGTAGATACCCGCGGGGCGTTCAAAAATCCCTCTGGAATGCCCCGCGAACATCGGTTAAGAGTTGGTATGGCCGTTCGTCGAGACCGACGGTTACCTCGGTGCCGGGTTCCAAAATGATTTGTTGATTTTTGCCTGGCCACAGTGTCTCGCCGTCGAAATGGTATGGAGCGCTGCTCTCTAATGTAAAGCGGTACGGCCCATCGTGGTAGGCGCCAAACATCGGCAGGCTACTGCCAACCAGCAACCCGCCCAAGGCTGCCCAGGCACGTAGCCTGCCTGGCTTGGTGGGGGCGACCCACATTTGCTTTTCCCAGGGCTTAACCGGTGGCCTGCCAACCTTGGCAATCTGGGAACTGGTAGCGACGGTTAGGTCGCCAAGACGGTGACTCGCCCCTTGTTGGTCGGTTATGGTAAAGGCGTGTGGGTTGTTAAGGGTTGTGGTGCCGACGCGCAAGTCTTGGTACGGCCGCCAGCCGTTTCGATACTCAGCGGTGTTTACCCTGGCTGCACCAAGGGCGGTTTTGCCCCAGCCCATGTATGAAGCTGCAAAAAAAGTGCTGGTCCTTTGACCGTGGGTAATCTCCGACCGTAGTGCGTAGCTTTGGACGGCATGCGCCTGTGCCAGGAACTCGGCGGCTGGAGTGCCTCGCCGCCGCTGTGTGGCCCGGCCAATATCCCGGGCATTGCCGCCGCCGAGCGAGGCGACCGGTACGCTGTTGGCGAGCTTGCTTACGATAAGGCCGCCAACTATGAACCAAAAGCTGCCGTCACCACAGAGCGCACCAATGGCATCGCCTGGCTCAAGGCTCTTGCGGAGCATTTCAGCGTTTGGCTCCAAACCGCCGGGCTGTGTTGGTAGGATAATCGCATCACGCCGCCAACGTCTTGAGCTCGTTATCTGACCTTTGACATGTTCCGCCAAGCCACTCCCCAGTGCGGCCGGATTAGGCATAAGGACAACGCGGCCAATTTCGGGCTGTGCCATCGCTGTCTAAAAATCAATACCTTTGTTAGCTAGGTATTTGTCGTCAAAATGGTGCTTGATCTTGCTCATGCTGGTGGCAATGTCCACTTTATCTAGCAGATGTTCTGGGAAGTTGCGGCCGGTGAGGCATAGGGAGGTGTTTGGCGCGCGCTTATCCAGCAGTTCGGCCAGCTGATCTTCGGTGAGTAACCCGTCGTGGACGGCGTTGTTGATCTCGTCGCAAATCACTAGGTCGAATTTGCCGCTCGATACCGCCTGTAGCGCCTCGGCAAAGGTTTCGGCAGCCGCCTTTTTGTGCTGGGCTTCGTCGACAAACTCGGCGCTCAGCTCGCCGGCATTGTAAAAACCCTTCCCGCCCTTGTAAAAATAGAGCTGGTCCTTAAAGAGTGGCATAATGTCGCGTATAAAGATGTGCTCGCCCACGCCCCAGTATTTGATGAACTGGATAAACGCCACATCCCAGCGATTGCCAAGTGCACGGACCATGAGGCCAATGCTGGCGCTGGTTTTACCCTTGCCC
>DATCYV010000033.1:0-4142 GCA_036526215.1 Saccharimonadales bacterium (SeqCode) | reverse complement strand
ATACTCCGAAGCGACCGCAATAGGCGTTCACAAAAACAAATATAACAATATATTAGGATAGAGCAGGCATGCCACTCATTCAAAGGAGCTGTTACCGTCCGGCTCCACTACCTAAACCAAAGTCACACAAAAAGCGTATGGTACTTCTGTTGTTAGCGGCAGCAGCAATGGTGTTTGGTACTTTGCAGGTTTCTCGTGGGGATGCGCTCTCGAACATGCCAGTAATTCAATCTGGTGTGTCTGGTGCCTGTCTTGACTTGCGCCACAACGCAGGCGACCCAGCTATAGTCCAGATATGGAAGTGTAATAATTCTGCCGCACAGCGTTGGTCGGTGGCGGCGTTCCAGATACGTCATGGTGATGTGCAGTGTTTGAGCGTGGTTGATAGTAGCACTAAGCCAGATAGTCCGGTTAGCCTCACTCGTTGTGGCAGCGATCCCGGACAGGTATGGCTGGCTGAACAGGGAGGGTATCGTAATCCACATAGCGGCCAGTGTCTAAACGTGCCAGATAACGGCGCGTTCGGTACGCAGCTAACTGTTGCAAACTGCCAAAATCTGCGTAAGCCAAGCGGGAACTGGACACCGGTTGTAATTCGCGGCAAAAACACGCAACATGTCGCCGTCACTTGTGATGGTCTTGAGAAGCGTGCCAAGCTGGCCTGTTACGCGGCCAAGGAGTGGACAATTTGGCAGTCGCCGTCAGCCGACCATAGCGCATTGCTGAGAGCCTACACAGCAGGCGCACCGTACGAAGCGTGGTGCGCGGATTTTATCAGTTATGTATACAAAGAAGCGGGATTTCCTTTTACCCAGGGTGAAACAAACGGTTGGAATGAAAACGACGCCAATAAAATGGTCAATATGGGGTTCGCTCAGCACAATCCGGATAGCTACATACCACAGTCAGGTGACATAGCTTATTTTGATTATAACGGTGGCCATGTTGAGCTTGTAGTGAGCGGTGGCAAGGCGCCAACATTCATCTATGGCAATTCTGGCACGACCGATCCGGCTACCGGAAATGGTCAGATGGCAGCTAACACCGTCACCAGTGATGGTTCGAACGGCAAACTCGTATACTACTTGTCGCCATTATAGGGTCCTCATGGTTTGCAGACAGCCCGGCTTTGCCCGTATAATTGATGCTGATAATGCGTACGTATACTGTCCAGGGAACTAGTCTGATTACTCCGTCGACGTTGTTGCTCACGCTGCATCGTGACGAGAGTGAGCGACCGCTGGCTTTTCAGCCTGGTCAATATGCGGCGATTAACTTTGTACGAAAGGGCCGGGCGTCGACAACGCGCTGTTTTTCGATAGTCAGTTCGCCAACTGACCAACATGTGCTGCAGTTTAGTATGCGTGTCAGGGGCAAGTTTACCAAGGCGCTCGCCAACCTAAACAAGGGTGACGTCGTACAGGTTGCTGGCCCGTTTGGCGGCTTTGTCTTTGACATGGAGCGTGACAAAAAAGCCATCTGTATGGCCGGAGGTATTGGCATTACGCCGTTTATTAGCATTATGCGGTATCTATCGCGGCTAGGTGCTGACAACGAGGTGACTCTTTTGTATAGCTGCGCGCAGCAAGATGACGTGCCGTTTGGCGATGAGCTTCTCGACATCCAAAAGGAACACCCCAACTTAAAGGTGATCTTTGTGGTAGGCAAGGGTCCGGTCGACAAACTGCCAGCAAGCTATACTGCTACGGGTTATATTACGCCCGAGCTGGTTGATCACGTTACGGGCGGACAGTACCAAGGCCAGCGGTTCTTTATATGTGGTCCACCTCCGTTCATGAAGGCTATGTCTGATTTGGTCACCAAAAAAGGCGCACCCCGGAGTAATATTTTGACCGAGGCGTTTGCACAATCATCGCCAAAGCAGTCGAGCATTTTACGTAGTTGGCCGGGAAATGCCTATGCCATGGGTGCGGTAGGTGTAGCACTCGCTGGTCTGATGGTTATGGTGGGCGATTTGCTAAAATCGCTGCCGCCGTCTACGGCCGCTCGGCCAACAGCAACTGCGCCATTCCTCATAACCAATGCGCGTCAGCAGCAGCTTGACCAGCTGGTCAACAGTATTGCACCGTCACCAGATATTATTACGGCTCTTACGCAAAGTCAGGGCTCACAGGCAGCCTCGCAGTCGACGGTTAGCGGTAGCGCCAACAGCGCCCAGTCAACTCAAACGCTGCAGCCTTCGGCTGCGCCGACATTTACGCCTGTGTATGTTGCGCCGCAGCCCACTACAACACCGCGAACGACAACGTCAGCCCCCGCTCCTTAAGATGCAGTATATCCAAACGGCCGTCGCCCTGGGCAGCGCTATCCAGCTCTGTATTGTCACCTCGCTCGACAAAGTGGCAGTGGACAACCTGTTTGCCGAAATGTGGCGGCAGATCTTTCTATTTGAACGGCAGTGCAGCCGCTTTTTGCCAGGAAGCGAGCTATCGGTTTTTAACCGGAATGCAGGAACAAAGCAGTTTGTTTCTGATTCGTTCCGACGTGTGCTCGTGACGGCCAAAGAGCTTTCTGTTGCCACAGATGGCCTGTACAATCCGTTTATTTTGCCCGCTCTGCAGGCTGCCGGGTATGACCACTCGTTTGTAAAGGGGTACGAGCACGATGCCCAAGACGACCATTCACGCAAAAAGGTCGTTTCTTGCGAGCACCTCGAAATTGGTGATGATTGGGGGCGTATTCCGTATGGCACGGCTTTGGATCTGGGTGGCTGCGGTAAAGGGTATATCGCTGATCAGCTGGCAACTTTTATTGAACCGCAGGTTGATGGTTATTGGCTGTCGCTTGGCGGTGACATCATTGCTGGCGGTCTCGACGAAACGCAGCAGCCATGGCGTATTGCGATACAAAAGGCACAGGGAAATGGCAAGCAGGATATCGGGCATATACGGCTGCTCTCGCGTGAGCGGTTGGCGGCAGCAACGTCAGGCACCAGTGTGCACCGGGGGGTTAAAAACGGGCGGCCGTGGCACCATTTAATTGACCCGCAGTCTGGCGAGCCGGTCCAGTCGGACATGCTGTCTGCGACGGTGTGTCACGCATCTGGGGCGTGGGCTGATGTGCTGGCCTCGTGCGCGGTTATTGCCGGGTCAGAACAGGCGGAGCCTTTGCTAGCGAAGCACCATGCAGCAGCCTATGTCTTGCAGGCTCCGGCACAGCAGACAGCGCCCGTCACATTTGGTACTGTTGTGCATATAGACGGCGAGCAGCAGGTTTCTTATAATAAATAGTGATATTGGTTATGCGTAGAAGATTGATCATACTTAGTTTTGTAGCTGCGGCCGTTCTATACATGGGCGGTATACGAGCCGTACCGGCTCTGGCCGTCGCAGCCCAAACCACTACAGCACCAACGACGCAAACGGTTGCTGATACGCCGGATGTGCTTGTCCCAGCTATGCAAGGTCCTTCGGTGCCCAGTATGTTGACGAGCCGGGCAAAGGCGTCTTGGCCGTGGTACATTACGCGTGCTGCGGGTATGGTGGCTGCCGTTTCTTTGATTATTTTATTGCTTTCGGGCGTCGGGCTTATTACGGGCGCAACCTTTAAGTTTTTGGAGCCACTCACGGCCTGGGCAACACATCGGGCGGTTGGAATCGTGTTTGGCGTGTCGGTGTTGGTGCATATTTTGGCGCTGCTTTTTGATAAGTTTGTGCCCTTTAATGTCGTGCAGCTTTTGGTGCCGTTTGTGTCTAAGTACCGGCAAGTGAACTGGTCGGGGCACAATCTCGGTTCGGTATGGGTGGCGCTTGGTATTTTGGCGCTTTATTGCACGGTAATCGTTGTCTTAACGTCACTATTTTGGATTGATAAAAAGCAGCGGCTTTGGAAGCTCTTGCACTTTTTGTCGTATGCTATTGTGGCTTTGGCATTCTTCCACGCGCTCTTTTTGGGAACCGATCTGGCGCACGGCGTGTTCCGTTGGATTTGGATTGGTTCAGGCGTTGCTATTGCATCTGCAATTTTCGTTCGCTTGGGAAGGGCACCGCTCAGATGAACCCCTATGCTGCGACGCGGTATAAGCGTGTATTGCTATGGGCAATAGTCTATGCGGGCATTATGGCCCTGGTAGGTGTCATAGTACTTAAGCAGGCGCGCCGGGTTAATACGCTTGATTTTGC
>DATCYV010000032.1:0-21142 GCA_036526215.1 Saccharimonadales bacterium (SeqCode) | reverse complement strand
CCATGGTGCGATGCGCTTTTCGAGCTTGGCTTGACGCCGCACAACATCTTGCGCAGTCTTGGGGTCGTTCCAAAAATCAGGTTTTGCGGCCTGGCGGTCAAGCTGGTCTTTTTGATCAGCTAGGTCGTCCAGATGCAACCGGTCAGCTGCTGCCGCCACCTCCTGATGTAACTGCTTGGTTGTAGCCTCAAGGTCGTGCATGAACTATTGCCTGCCAAGCTCCCATAATACTGCCATTTGGTCATGAAGCTCTTTTACCATCTTTTTGTCGCAGTCGCTCAGGACGCCGAGGCCCCAAATATTGTCGGCGAATAGCGCGCGCGAGATGTCCACAATCGATGTTTTAGTGATCGCCTTGATGCGCTTTGGCACCTGGTAATAATCTTCGATAACTTCATCAAAGAAGTAGCGGCCACTGTAGCCACCGGCAGTCCCGCCGACGGTCTGAGCACTCCGCTGGAAGCGGCCCAAGCTATATGCCTTGGCGGCCTCAATGTCTTCGGTGTCAATCTTGCCGTTAAAGACATTGCTGAGTTCGGTGATCATGATATCAAAGAGTGCCGATGCGTTCTTGTGTGACACCTGCGCACCAAACCACCAGTTGCTGGCTTGTTTGGTCTGGCCCAAGCCCGAGCTCATGCCATACACGAGTCCACGCTCGCGTGCCGTGCCCAAAATCTTGGAGTACAACGTTTCGGTAAGCATCGTGTTTACCATGCCCAGCGCATCGGCTTCGTGCTCGTCCATACGACGGATCATAAAGCTATCGAGGTAGAAGTAAATGTTCTTAACAGTCTTGTTACGGATAAATAGCGGCTTGGTGAGTGACGCCGGCCGTTCGTTAGGCAGCGACAGGCGACCGTGGCCGAGTGGCAGCGCAATCTGCTCGAGCATTTCAACGATGGTATCGTGACGGCGCGGCGTAATGTTGCCGGCAATAATAAAGCGTAGGTTACGGCTGGTGTGCGTCTTTTTGTAGTGAGCGCGGATGTCATCGAGCGTAACATTATCCATAAGCTTGAGACGCTCTTGGTCGGTCTTGGCCATAAAGCCGTACTCCTTGCGCAGCGCTAGGCTCAGGTGGCGGAAGTGGTTGTTTGAACGTGCGGCCAGTTCTTCGCGGACATTGCCAAACTCAGCCTCAAACTCGTCATGCAAAAAGAGTGGCTTGGTGATCGATACGAGCAAGAGATCGAGAATGCGGTCCCATTCAAAGTCAGCACATTCGGCCTCGTAGGTGATATCGTATACCCCTGTCGAGGCGTTGCTATAAGCACCATTTTTTTCGATTTCGGCCTGGAAAAGGCGCGCCTTAGGGAACTTTTCGTTCGCCCCAAGCAAAATGTGCTCCATAAGGTGCGGCGCTTCCCACTTTTGTTCGTCAACCAAATACTCACCTGCCCGAAAGTTGAGTTCAAAGCTCATTACTGATGCATCGGGCACGTGGACCAAAAGACCCTTGGCGCCATTCTTGAGGATAAGCTCACTAACTGTATGCTTCATAATCGACCCGGCTACTTACGCTTGCCGCGCCCTTTCGCTTTGCGCTGACGCTCGGCTTTTCGGGTCGCCTTTTTGCGGGAACCAGTCACTTGTTTTTTGGCAGCTTGCGTTGCTTGCTTTTGCCTAAAGTCCTCTTCGCGGAAATCTTCGTCACCCTCGGTGATTTGGTCAACATTGCCAACGGCGTTACGCGCGGCACGGGTTAGTTCAGTCTCGGCCAGTTCGTCAAGGTCGGCCGGGTCAATCGGCTGGGCGTGGAAGAGCGCACGAACCACTTCATGGCGAAGCGTGTCTTGCATTTCTTCGAACATCCGTTGGCCCTGGCGGCGATATTCGACCAGCGGGTCGCGCTGGCCAACGCTCATCCAGTGGATACCTTCGCGCAAGTGATCCATGTTTTCGAGGTGTTGCATCCAAAGGTTGTCGAGGATCTGCAGATAAATGTCTCGCTCCACCTTGCGCATAATTTCGGCGGTAAAAGCGGTCTCGCGAGCAGCGTACAGCTCTTTGACTTCGGTTTTCAGCACATCGCCGAACTTGTCAGACGGCGCGTCAAACAGCCGGTCGAGCGTGGCTTCGTCAAACGGAAAGGCTTCGCGGACCATGGGTTCAAATTGTTCGGTAATCAGCAGCGGTGATTCAGCCAGAGCGCGGGATTCTTCTTCGATCAAAATCTTGATGCGCTTGCTGATATCGTCACTCTTTAAGATCTCTTTGCGCATCGCATAGGTAGCTTTGCGGTGGCGGTTCATCACATCGTCGTACTTCACGACGTTCTTACGTTGGTCAAAGTGGAAGCCTTCGACCTTCTTTTGGGCGTTCTCGAGGCTCTTGCTAATCAAGCGGTTTTCGATTGGCGTGTCGTCATCAACACTCAAGCGAGCCATCAGCGCACCAATGCGCTCACCGCCAAAGATGCGCATCAGGTCGTCTTCGGTACTTACGAAGAACTGCGTAGTACCAGGGTCACCTTGGCGCCCTGCACGGCCGCGCAGCTGGTTGTCGATACGGCGGGATTCGTGCCGTTCCGAACCAAGCACAAACAGACCGCCCAGCTCTTTAACACCTTCGCCCAAGATAATGTCAGTACCGCGACCAGCAATGTTGGTTGCCAGGGTCACGGCGCCCCTTTGACCGGCGCGGGCAATAATTGCGGCTTCTTTTTCGTTGTTTTTGGCGTTCAGTACCTCGTACGGGATACCGGCCTTGGCAAGCATGTGGCCCAAAAGCTCGTTCTTTTCGATCGAAACAGTACCGATAAGTACTGGCTGGCCCTTGGCATGCAGCATCTGCACTTCTTTTACGATTGCCTTAAACTTGCCCTTCTCGTTCTTGTAAATGCGGTCGGGTTTGTCGGAGCGGACAATCTTGCGGTTTGGCGGAGCTTCAACAACGTCGAGCTTATAAATCATGTGGAACTCTTCGGCTTCAGTCATGGCCGTACCGGTCATACCTGAAAGCTTTTCGTACAAGCGGAAGTAGTTCTGGAACGAAATGGTCGCTAAGGTCATCGATTCTTGCTGGACCTCAACCCCTTCTTTGGCTTCGATGGCCTGGTGCAAACCTTCGTTGTAGCGGCGGCCCGGCAGCAGACGGCCGGTGAATTCGTCGACGATGACGATTTCGCCGTCGTTTGTGACTACATAGTCTTTGTCGCGCTTAAACAGCGCCTGGGCGCGCAGTGCTTGCTCAAGATGGTAAATCGTACGGATGTTTTCGGTGGCGTACAGGTTGCTGATACCAAGGATCTTCTCGATCTTGTCGGTGCCTTCGTCGGTCAAGATGACGGTTTTGCGCTTTTCGTCGACTTCGTAGTGCTTTTCGTTCTCGATCTGGCGCACGACCTTGGCAAACTGCTGGTACGAGCTGCCGCTGGTAACGCTTGGCGCCGAGATAATGAGCGGCGTGCGGGCTTCGTCGATCAAAATCGAGTCGGCTTCGTCGACGATTGCAAAGTGCAGCTCGCGTTGGCGCAGCTGGTCGACCTCGCGAACCATGTTATCGCGCAGGTAGTCAAAGCCAAACTCGTTGTTGGTGCCATAGGTGATATCGGCATCGTAGGCCTCACGGCGCGATGCAGGCTTAAGGTGCCGGAAACGCTCATCTTCGTGCTCGGTATTGGTGTATTTGGGGTCATACACATACGAGTGATCAGCAATAATCACGCCGACGCTAAGACCCAAAAAGTCGTACACTCCGGCCATCCAGCCGGCATCACGCTGCGCCAGATATTCGTTGACGGTCACCACGTGCACGCCCTTGCCAGTCAGAGCGTTCAGGTAGACCGGCAGTGTGGCCATCAGGGTCTTGCCTTCACCAGTCTTAAGCTCAGCGACATTACCTTCGTGAAGCACCATACCACCAATCAGCTGGACGTCGAAATGGCGCATGTTAAGTGTGCGGCTCGAAGCCTCGCGTGCAACAGCAAAGGCCTCGGGAAGTATTTTGTCGAGTGACTCTTTTTTGAGGCGCTTCTTGAATTTGTCGGTTTGTGCCTTTAGCTCGCTATCCGACAGCTTTTTATACTTTTCCTCGAGTGCGTTAATGTCACGGACACGCTTTTTGAGGCGCTTAATAGTCCGCGCTTGGGGATCACCCAAGACCTTCTTAACAATGCCATTGATCGTCATAAATAGTACTCCCCTGTCTGTTTCCGGCGTATGCGATTCATTGTAACGCAACTACCCCATATAAAGCGAGAGGTTTTATCGCAATATCTGGATTTTGCAAGACGGATCTGCGAAGCAGGCGTTTTACTCGGCGAGCGGTTCGGGGCGGCGCTTTAAGCGTGCTAATAGGCGCTGACGAAAACGCGGACTAGCATGAATGTCCTTGTAGCGTCTAAGCTGGTTGCGCAGCTTGGCCTCCACGATATCAATAGCAGCGTAAATATTAATGGTCGTTTCACTGAGGGCAAGCGTCTCTTGCGGCAGGTGCAATACGACCTCGCAGGTGCGCTCGTTCTTGTCTTTGGCTTTGCTCTCTTTGAGCTTGATGTCAGCGTGCACACTCTCGCGGCTGGCTTTGGGAATGTAGCGGTCAAGGCGGCCGATTTTGCGCACGACATACTTGCGCAGGTCGTCGCCAACCTCCATGTGGACTCCGCTGATTTCGAGCCGTTTAATCATGTGTACCCTCCTTCCCTGATGCCAGGGAGCTTAGAATTCTGCCTGGCCGCCCATAAATGGACGCAGGACTTCCGGAATAACAACGTGACCATCGCGCGTTTGGTAGTTTTCGATAATCGCGATCATGCAGCGGCCGAGCGCGAAAGCGGTCGCATCGTTGGTGTGCACGAGTACTATTGAGCCGTCGTCGCGGCGCACGCGGATTTTAAGATCGCGCGCCTGGTAGTCGGTCATGTAATCTGCCGTGTGCGTTTCGCGGTACTTGCCCTGCCCTGGCATCCAGGCGTCCATGTCGACGCCGCTGGCATTGGGTTTGCCGATGTCGGCGGTACATTTTTGCACCACACGGTACGGAATGCCCAGTTGCTGCAACAGGTGTTCTTGGATGGCGATAGCCAATTTGTGCTCGTCCAGGCCAGTTTCGGGCGTGCTGAAGATTTCCATCTCGAGCTTGTCGAACTGGTGCATGCGCAAAATACCATCGACGTCTTTGCCATAGGTACCAGCCTCGCGGCGGAAGGATGTGCTGTAACCGATGTAGCGGATTGGGAGCGCCGCTTCGGGCAAAATCTCGTTCCAGTACATGGTACAGAGCGTGTGCTCGGCGCTGGCGTTAAGCCACAGGTCGTCATCGGCCAGTTTGTAGGTAACTTCTTCGGCGTTCAGGCGGGCGCTGGCCACGTATGGTTCGGTGCGCAGCATAGCTGGCGGCAAAATCGGCATGAATGGCTTAGCGACCAAGTTGAGATTGTTTTCTTTGATGAGCTTTTCGATAACCTGCTCGTTGCCCAGCGTGGCCATAACAAACTGGATAATGGCGAATTGCAGGCGCACCAGGTCACCCTTGAGGTACGCAAAGCGGCTGCCGGCGATCTTGGCGGCGCGCTCTTTGTCGATCAGGTCGCGGGACTCAGCGATTTGCCAGTGCTCTTTGGGCTCAAAATCAAAAGCAGTTGGCTCACCGACGGTTTTGGCTATCTTGTTTTCGTCTTCGGTCAAGCCGATTGGCACGTGGCCGAGCGGCATGTTTGGCACGGCTTTGAGGAGTTTGGCGTAAGCTTCGTCGACTTCGCTAAATGCCGCCTCTTGTTCGGCCAGCTCGGTCTTAATACGCTTACCAGCCTCGATCAGCTGCGGATCGGGCTTGCCGTTCTTCATTTTGTCGGCGTTGTCTTTGCGTTCGCCGCGCAGTGCCTCAACCTTGGTTAATAGGTCACGGCGCTTTTCGTCGAGCCGCAGCAGCTCGTGGATATTAACTTCATAGCCTTTTTGTTTGGCCTTCTGCTCGACTTCTTCGGGGTTGTCGCGAATAAATTGGATGTCTAACATGTTTTCGTCCTTCTCATTACAAATATACAGAATTGGTATGTAAAATTAGCGTCGACTTACGGGTCGACTCGAACGAAAACTGGTGATGCTGGTGAATACTCTGCACGCTGTCATCTTTATACCTAATTAGTATAGCACAAAAGAAAACCGCCCCTTAAGGCAAAGGAGCGGTTTTGGTAGTTCTATTGTGTCTATCAGGCTACACGGCCAAACCTTCTGGAGCGTCCCCATCAAGAACCGGTATGTCAAAACGCTCGGCAAGGGCTAATAAGCCTTTGCGTACGTGGCTTGGCGACAACATATTGCCAGCAGGACCGAGCGGTATGTGCTCTTCGCCTGATAGATGCTCCATGACTAGAGAGCCAATCAGCCGTGCGTCTTTGGTAAAGCCATTGGTGTAAACTTCACGGCCTGGCAAGTGGAGACGGCGCTTGCGCGCGGTGTTGCGGCCAATGTACGTCTTGAGCCGTTCGTCCTGTCTTGCACGTCTCTTTTTTTGAGCATTGTGTTCACGAACCGGCTTAGTCGCCCTGTAGGCAGCCCAAGGCGACATTCCTTCGGTATCGACAACTGGAGCTGGCGTTTCTTCATCCGTCTTCACGTGGGCGATACGAATTACCCCTTCAAGCGCCTTGGTATCCGGGGCAACAACCAGAAGCAATTCACCATCTGACCCCACAACAGTTAGCTCGCGGTCCTTGCTGGGGTCATGCTTTGGCTTCTTTGACTCGGGTGCTACAGGCTCTGTCGCCGGTGCGGTGACGGGCTTTTTAACACCGGGCCACCATCGATCATCTTGCTCGGTAGGACCGGTTGGTTTTGCCTCTGGCCTTGGCGCAGCCTCTTCGCGGGCAAGTACACGCTCAGCCGCAACCCAACCAACTGCACGATTCGTCTCTTCGATACGCCGGATACCCCAGCGACGGCGTTCACTGACCTCAGTCAAAACAAAATTAGGTTGAACGGCTTCTAGCCTTCTTACAGCTTTGGTTCGGCGAAAACGCCAACTAATACCAACACGCGCCTCAAGCACCCGATTGTGATGCTCAATGCATGTCGAATCCGCCGTTTGAGCACCAATGCCTATAACGCCTGCCCACTCGGCCAACCATGCCTCGTGCTCTTGCTCTGCTTCTAGCGCTCGACAGTGAGCCAGCAAGCTCTCTGCGTCTTGCTCAGAAAAATCGCCGTCCGCGTCACCATCAGCGGAACTACCAGTAACACCCTCGGCGAGTACCTCATCAAGAGGCACACCGGTTAAGACACCTTCCTGTAATGGGGGGCGCTCTGGATCAAACTGGCCACCCGCACCAGATAACTGTTCTGCTGACATTAACTCTCAATTCCTTAAACTAAGGCAATATTATATAACCTTAACCCTTCTGGGTCAAGACGGCACTGTTCTGCAGACCCTTATTTGCCCATCTTGGCCTGGAGCGCCTGCAAGGTAAGTTCGGTCCGCTGCCGGGCGTACGCACAAAATTCGCACGGGCCGCCCATAATGCTCTCGCCGGTTGCGGGCATGTCGCCTTCCATACATTCTTTCATTTTGATGAGCGTTGGCTCGACCCAATCAGCACTGCCAGTGTACGGTATGAGCTTGGTCTTAAACTCGACCTTGTTGTAAAAACCATCCATATCGAGGCGGCCGTTGGCGTATACGAAGTATCCGGTATCGCTGACTTGCAAGCCGTTTTGGCGAAGCAGCCACTGGTAGACTTCCATCTGGCGCTTGTAGCTGATTTGCCAGCCGGCATCGATGCTGACGTCTTTGTCTTTGGCGGTGGCTTTGTAGTCAACCACAATCACCTCGCCGTTTGGCGCAACCCACAGGTCATCAACCGCCCCAAACACCAGCAAATTGGTCGGTTTGTGCGGCACTTGCACGCCCACGAATGTTTCGCGCCAATCATCGAGCTGGTCGTGCATGTACGGCACTGCATCGACCGAATATTCAAGCATGATAGGATGTGGTTCGCCCTTTTGGCGGTAGGCATCAAACTCTTTTTTAAAGAGCTCGTCTATGGCTTTGTTGATGTTAAATGGCGGGCCATCGGGCCGCTTAATCTTGAGCCGGGCATCCAGCCAAAAACACCGCGGGCACTGCATAAACAGCTCAATTTTGCTGCGGCTCACCTTAAATGGTGCTTTTTGCCCGGGCCGGTACGGCACGGAGCGCTCCCTCCAGTAACTCATGGTTATCTATTGTACAGGCCTGCGCCTTTTTTGTCGCCTAGCCGATAGGAATTTTCCGCTAGCCTTTGGTTTGATCTAAACGGGATTCGTCCCATTTTTCGCTCACCTGGCTAACCTGCTCGGCAAGGGTTTTGGCGACTTTAAGCAGATCATGCTGCAGCGCTTGGTTGTGACTGACCACTGGCACGTCAGAGGGCACAATCAGACGGATATGCCGCTCGGCGATCTCGATATCGTAGCGATACGCAGCATCCCTAAGCGTATCTAGTACTCCACCGGTGAAGATTTTGTGAACAAAGTTCTCAAAACCCTTCGCCGCAAAAACCTGCACATGCCCTTCAAGTTCGTGCTTAAGGCGTACGCGTACATCACGTTCGTATACGTAGGCATCAGGCCGGCTTACCTCGTCGTTAGAATACGCATCGACAAATATGTGGGGCAGACGCTTGGCCGTATGCACATCCATACCTGAAAACACACTGACCCCTGGAATACGTATAAGCCCGTCGCCAATTTCATACGTGTAAAGATCTTTTTTGACCTTAAAAGTCCCAGGCTTAGCCATAACGCTACCTTTTGAAAACGGGTGCACCAGTATCGCAAAGCCAACCAGGCCGCCAAGCACAAACACAAAGCCGGCAAGCCACAGGTTCATGCCCTGCGCTCCAATACCGCCAGTGTCTCAATATGCGGCGTATGCGGAAAGAAATTAAAGCCTTCAAAGTAAGTGATATTGTAGCCCTCCTGCAATTTTGCGAGATCACGCGCTTGGGTAGCCGGGTTACAGCTTAAGTATATAACTTGGGGCGGCTTGATTTCGAGCGTCCGCTGGGTGACTTTGTCGTGCAAACCAGCACGCGGCGGGTCAAAAATAACCGGCTTGTCTGGAGCTATATATTCGAGCGCCTTTTCGGTCGACGCCTCGATAACTGTCGCCTGCAAGCCGCTAGCCTGGGCGTTCACCCGCGCCATCGCCGCCGTTGCCGGATCGAGTTCAACAAGATCAACCGCCTGGCTGGCAACACTAAGGCCAATACTCCCCACACCGGCATACATATCAACCAAGGTCTCTTGGCTACTGCAATGATCATGAATGCGCTGGAGCGCTTCACAAAAAACGGGCAGGTTGACCTGAAAGAACGAGTCAACGTCGTAGGCAAAAGAGCGGCCAAGGAGTTCGTCGTGCAGCGTGCAGTCACCCAGCCCTTGGATGAGCTTGGTTGGTACCGACGCTGGGCTCTTGGGATTTGAGTGGTAGACACGCAGACCCTTTAGGCTGGCGGGCAACGCTAACTCGGCAAATGATTCGGGCTTTACAAATAATGCCGCAACCGCTGAGCCATCTTGGGCGCAACGCACGATGACCGTCTTGAGGTCACCAGCGCGTACCTCATGCTTTTGTAGCTTGGCAAGTACATCACGGGCAGCATTGTCGATTGCCGGGAGTGCAAGTTCGCTCCCCTTCACGATAGTCTTTTGGTGAGACCCGCGGTTATGCAGCGCCAGATGCAGGCCAGCGTCATCGCCCCAAAACGAATACTCCATTTTGTTGCGATAATGCCAGTCATCACCTTTGGTGGTCATGGCAAAATCGGACAGTTCAACGTGCGCCTGAGTAAAGAGCTCCTCGACAATTAGTTTTTTGTAATCATTTTCGGCCGCAAAATCGATGATCTGCCACGGGCTGGTGGCCAAATAGTTTGGCTCCCGCGATTCAACACGGCGCGGCGATGGCTGGATAACATCGGTAACGATGGCTTCAGCGTACGAACGTTTGCCCTTCAAAATACGCACGTTCACCTTTTCGCCCGGCAAAGCACCCCATACAAATACTTTGCGCCCATCAGGCAATACGCCCAATCCCTGCCCGCCATGCACGAGCTTTGTAATCTCGACTTCTACCATATCTGCAAAAATTATACCTTGCCCGCGCCAAAAACTGCCAGCAATTCTTCGGGCTTTTTTACCAGCGCAAACGGATGGTACTGAGCCAGCGCCTCTGGCGCCTGATACCCCCAGGTCACCGAGACAGGCTCGATCCCTGCCTTGCTTGCCGCTGCAATATCGCGGACCTCGTCGCCCACATAAAAACACGTTTTGGTATCGATCTTATCCTTGCGGATTACTTTTTTAAGTGAAGCGCCTTTGTTAAGCGCCGAGGCATTGCCGTGCACTTCACTAAAATACTGCTCCAGATCGTGTGTCCGCAGAAAACTGCGAACGTTTTGCTCGCTATTTGAACTAATAACAAGCAGTCTGTTGCCGTCGTCATGCAGCTTTTTGAGCGTCGTAGCAATACCTGGAAACACCCTGACTTCACCTAAACGTTCGTGCATCTTTTGGCGGCCAACAATGACAAGCCGCGGCACACGGTGCAGCGGAATATGCAGTTCACGGACAATCTTGGCCAGCGGCATATGACGCAGGCGCTCGATCTCTTCATCGCTATCCCGCGGTATCTTGGTTACCTTGTAGGCGATATCAAGTGCGACCTCGAAACTATCGGCGATTGTTCCGTCGAAGTCAAAAATTATCGTCTTCATCGGCATTCCTACGGGCGCAATGTCCCGGCAAATACCTGCCAGGCGAGCAGGCTTTTAGCCACTAAACTTAAGATCATATATACCCGTTCACCGTAGAGGTAGTCGCTCCACTTGCCCACTTTTTTGTATTGCAGGTACATATTGGCCGCAAAGCTGCTGAACAATACAAACATGCTGAGATAAATCCAGTATACAAAGGTCGGAATATTGCCGCTGCCATAGATGTTTGCACCCCAAACATACAGTGCAAAAATTACCCAGGGCACAATACCGGCGAGCACGCCCACGTTATACACCAGCCAGTTTGGCTTGGCCTTGCCCTGGTTATAAAGCTCCATGGCCAAACCCATAAGGTTCATAACCGCGTCAAGGACGAATACCGCAATCAAGGTCGAGAGGTCGGCCACACCGCTTAGTACCGCAATAGCAACCATCATGACGCTCGCACTCAGGCTGTATTCAATCCAGCGAACTTTGTTGATCTTCCGTTTAAGGTCGGCTTCGTACCGGGGGCGGTACCACCATGCCACTGTGGCGTGGGCAATGGCCGACAAAAAGAAAAAGGCCGCAACCAAATACGCCAGATTAACGTCAAACAGATGTTTGGTAGCACTCGCGAGCACTGGATGACCAGCGATGTCTGAGGCCGATGGATCTAGCGTAAGATACGTTGTTTGCACGGGGAACACTCGCATGGTACTTAGCAGCAAGATGATGATGCCCTGCGCGGCATGCAGCACCGCTAACCAGCGGTTCCAGGCGTTGAGCCCGGGCATTGTTATGGAGTTTGGGGTTTTGGTTTTTTCGTTGGTATCAGCAGCTTTCGTCATATGTTTTAGTGTAGCACGCTATCTCACCGGCTCATACGGGATGTGGCACAATGACTAATCAGCACTCTTTACAACAGTTATGCATCTGTTATAGTTATGGCTCATGCTCTTAACCGTAGATATCAGCCAAAAAATAATCGGCAACAAGCAACTATTTCAAGATCTACGCTTCTCGCTCGACGACAAGGAAAAGATTGCTATCATTGGCCGCAATGGCGTCGGCAAGACGACTTTGTTCGGCATGCTAACGAGCGAAGACACCGACTACGCCGGCAGTATCACCTATCGGAACGGTGTCCGTGTTGTTGCCACCCGCCAGGAGCATCATGACCTGGGCGATCAAACGGCCGTCGCCTACATCATCGATAACCTGCCCGAATACGCAAAACTGAAATGCATTATCGACACCTATCCAGAGACCATGGGCGATGATATGCGCAAAATTACCACGTATTCCGACGCCTTGGAGCGCTTTTCACAGCTCGATTACTATACTATCGAGGACCGTGTACGCCGGTCACTCGCCGATTATCAGCTGGAAGCTGTCGCTGACCTGCCAATGAAGAGCTTGTCCGGTGGACAGAAGCGATTCATTGAACTCATCCGCGTCGAACATTCAGATGCCGACCTTGCCCTCATCGACGAACCAACCAACCATATGGACTATGTGGCTAAAGCGGCGTTTCTGAAATGGTTTGCTGCCTGTAAATACGCCGTTATCGTTATCACGCATGACCGTGACTTGCTCAAAGAGGTCTCGCGCATTGTCGAGATCAAAGATATGGCCGCCTCTAGCTTTCCTGGCAACTACGATGCCTATTTGGAGCAAAACGCCACCCGCACCGCAAGCGACCTGAATGAATACGACACCGTCCAGCGCCGCATAGTAAACATCAAAAAACAGATTCAGTACGCCCGCAGCAAGAAAGCTTCTTGGGGCGGCACCGCCGACAAAAAGAACCCGTTTGTGGTCATGGAAACTAAGTTCCTTAAGGAGTTGCAAGAGCTCGAAAGCCAAGAGCGGCCATCCTTCTGGATCGATCAGGAATCGGTTGCCAACTTGCGGCCTAATCTTGAGGAAAGCTATCAAAAGCACCGCGCCAAAACGATCCGCATCCGCCGCCTGGACCATGAAGAGCGCAAGCGCGGTCTTATCCAGCTCCAAAACACACAAGCCGGCTATGACCATCCCCTATTTATGCCGATTAACGCCACTATTCAAACCGGCGATCGGTTCCAGATTGTCGGACGTAATGGCGTTGGCAAAACGACACTTGTTAAAACAATTCTTGCCTGCCAAAACCAAACCAAACCAGCTACGCTACTCGGCGGCAAGATCATCTTGGACAGTAAACTACGAATTAACACCTACGAGCAAGAGATCGACGGCAGCCTGCTCGATATGACTCTTGCCCAGGCAATCGAACATATCTATGGTCTGTACGACCTTAGCATCAGTGCCGAAGAAATCATGCGGATATTGAGCGACTACCTGTTTGACCCCTACGGCGACCGCGAGCATCTGGTACGCAACTTATCCGGGGGACAAAAGGCGCGCCTGCAACTGGTAAAGCTGTTTACCAACAAACCGAATTTGGTCATCCTGGACGAACCGACTAACCACCTCGACTTACCCTCCATCGAAGAGTTAGAGAGCGCCCTAAAACAATACAAAGGCGCACTACTATACATTAGTCACGACAGCTATCTGGCAAGCCACCTTGGCGGCGAACGCATCGACATTTTACCCCTGTAAAAGCACAGCTGTGAGTGGACTGTGCGCGAGAATGCACAATCCGGGCAACACCTGTGGTAAGTGTGTGAAAAACTATTGTGCAAAACATGCACACTTGTTACGCTTATGCTATGGAACGGTCGGCGGTTCGGACATACTTTGCAAAACTCGGTTTAGAGCCCGAGATAGCCGATCTCTATTTGGCTCTGTATGCGCACGGGCCACAGAGTATTTCTTCCCTTTCACGGATTTCCGGCGTGGAGCGTACTCGTATTTACCGGCTCATTGATCAGCTGCTTGATTCCAATCTCGTAGAGCTAGCCACACAGAATAAGCGCGGGATTGTCAAAGCCGCGCCGGTGTCTAATTTGAGGATTCTTATTAATAGGCGCGAGGAAGAGCTCAAGAACCTTACCGATGAGCTGGAGCTGATAGAACAGGCGCTATCGCACAACAGTTTGTCACACGGCCAGATCCGCATACAGCTCTTTTCTACCCCTGATGGGATGCGCCATATGGTCGCCAATGAAGCGCAGTCCAAAGACGAGGTCGTCACAGTAGCCAAAGACACTTATTCGTGCCATGTGTACGATGATGTCGTCGCGTACCACTTTGCATGCTACGGTTTTGAGATCCACAATGCCGCAATCGCCGCGGACATGCACGCCCTTATTGCCCGCCAGGCCTAGCCTAACTCTGTTATGCCACTATTTGCGTTAATGCTTGAAATATTGACTAGTTATACAATCTAGGGTATACTTTGATATTATCTCTTCGGAGCCCAAGGAGACGACTTCGATAATCCAAAGAGGAAGGGAGTTAAAGAGGTATGAAAACTGTATCTGTACTTACTACCGCAAGCTTAACTGGTGTTTTAACTGCAGCCGCAGTTAGCTCGACCGCCTTCGCATGGCACCCAAAGGGCGTGATCGTCAAATCAGTCATGAACACAACCACTAACAGCGCCTTAAGTGACGCCAACAGTGCTTCTACCGCCGTAGCCGCCAAGCCAGGTGACGTACTTAAATACGTCATTGAGGTGCGCAACGATGGCGCCGCAGGCGACACCAACCAGATGTACTACACCAAGCTTACCGACACCCTACCAGCCGGCGTCGAATTGGTAAGCGCTCCATCTCAACGCACAATCACAGAAGATTTAGGCATCATTAAGCCCGGTGCCAAAGTAACCAAGGAGTACTTGGTTAAGGTGACTTCTACTAAAGACGGCGATCTGATCGAAAACCAAGCCTGCTTTACCGGTGACAGTCAGGTTAAAGACAACCCTCAAAAGGGTTGTGATGTTGCTGACGTCAAGGTATCTGTTCCGGCGCCAACGCCTACCCCCACACCTACTCCTACTCCAACGCCCACACCAAAGCCCACTCCTACCCCATCGCCAGCCCCTACACCTACACCGGCTCCAGCGCCAACCACTTTGCCTACAACCGGTGCATCCGAATTCTTTGCACCAGTAAGCGCCTTGGTTGCCGGTAGCGCCGCCTACGTTGGCCGTTTGGTTCACCTTCGCCGCCGCAAGTAATGCGCCCGAAGAGAGCACCATACAACATAAAAAGAACCCGCTCATAAGGACGGGTTCTTTTTGTATGCCAGGCTGTTTGCCAAAGACAGGCCCTAGTTCGTTTGCTGCTTAATCGCGTCGCTCAGCAAAATGTTGTTTATGTACACCAGGATCTTGCTAACTCCCTTAAACTGAAACGCAGGCTGTTCTAACTGAGCGCGAATACGCTCAGCATCGCACTTGCCCGAAACGCTAAAAGCGCCACTTAGGTAGACACGGGCAACGCCGCTATCATCAACAGTTGCCGAAACCACGCTCAGCTGAGATTCGACCAGCGGATTATTAAGACCATCACCAAAGTCGTAGCCCTGTACGCCTACCATGTCTTGGTAAACGTCCACAAGGCGGTTAGGCCGGACTGTTTGCCATTTTACCGCCACTAAGCTGTCACCACAGCCAATCCGTTTGCCGCGCTTGCCATTGTCGTTAATCGCAACCATGTAAATTTTATAATCTTCGCCCGAGGTCTTACTCAGCACAAAGTATTTGGTCACCAATGCAATGGCCAGCACGAGCACCAGCGCCCCTAAGGGAATGAACCACTTCTTTGCGTCATATTTCTGCTTCATATACATGCCTTATGATACCCGGTGCTTAGCTACCAGCTACCGCCGCCACCGCCTCCTCCGCCGCCACCAGAGAAGCCGCCACCACCCGAAAAACCACTCGACGACGAGCTCGTTGGCGGCGAAAACGTCGAATTGCTTACTGTCGAAAAGTTACTCAGCGACGCAACGAATACACCAGCGTTAAAGGCGTTCCAATTGCCCACATACCATTCTGGCGGCCGCTCATACATAACGGCAAACTCCTTAGCCCATTGCCGTTCCATGCCAAAGATGATGGCGTACGGCAGCAAATGCTCGTAGAGCTGCACTAGCCGTTTCTTGTTTTGCGGGTCGACCTTGGTTTTCACAGCGCCCTGCGGGCTCTGGAGATAGCGTAGCCGTTCGGCTTCAGCCAACCCCATGTACATTTGTAGGCCACGCAGATAATCGCGCTTTTCCACGCCCTTTTCGGTAAGCGCGTGAAAGTTGGCGGCCACACAGATGATGACAAGGCCAGCCAGGGCGACACCGGGGTTCACCAGGACCGAACCGCCCAGCAACATAAATCCACCGATAGTATAGTAACGCTTGCGGTCGGCATTGCGGTCAGCAATGTAACCGCCGAGGCGTGCATCGGTTTCAATCTCTTTTTCAAGCTGCGAGGTATCTTTAGCTAACTGGGATTTTATTTGCTCAAGGGTCACGCGCGTACCAACCACCGGCTTGTCGCCGAACACAATTTCAACCAGGCGTAGTTCCTCACGGCGAAGGCCTGTCAGCTTGCGGACCACTTCAAGTTCATACGAGCGGCGGCCCTTGAACCAATTCCCTTTGGTCTCAGTCTCGTATATTTTAATGTAGTGGCGCACGGCAAGATCGATGATTTGCGCCGTGATATCTGACCCCTTTCGCCTGAGCACGGTCGATGAGGCAAGCACGCTCATATCTTTTGGCGGCATGTACTCTGGCACGACAGTCCCTCTACCTGCCGGCGAACGTCCTATTCGCTGCCACGCCCTGTACATAACCACAACGACATACACGCACACCACCGCGCCGAGTAGGAACCAACCCAGGATTAACAGTGGGAAGATCTGCTCCCAGGTAGTCGTCTGGTATTCGCTAAATGTATTCGATTTAAAGCCGGCCACAAAGCTGACGTTTTCACCTGCATACATAAACCGGCTGGCCTTGAAGGTCAGGACTGTCTCGTTGTCTTTTTTGGCGATATCGGCAATACACTTACTTGTGGAGTGAATCACACCCTCGTAACACGTGTACTGTCCATTAAAGGCAGGTGCGAGGTCGGCATCTATGTGCAGCCGAGCGGTCAGCAGCTCAAACATCTCACCCCATTCGGTGCCGTTGGTGTCCCAGTAAAGCTCGTTGTGGTCCTTAAACAGCTTAGTGACATCTTGCAGCTGGTAATTAATAACGTAAGTCTGGATACCGCCAGTGTACTCATGGGGGTTGCCAATGCGCACTACTGTGTTGCTGTTTGATTGGTATGTCGAGTATGGCCAGTCGTGCTGCTTGTCGTCTTTGACCGACAGGACCTTAAAATGTACGCTGTGCCCGTCATAGGTATTTGGAATCGCCCGCTCAATGCCATGGCTTGGATCGCCCATGGTCGAAAACCGAACCACAATCTTTTCGACTACGTTTAAACGTGAGCGTTTGTCACTCGTACGGCTTAAATAATAATCCGCATCAAACGATTGCACGGTAAAATTGCCCGCGGCTAACGCTTTTGGGGCCAGCCCTGCCAGCATCACAAGCAGCACCAACGTCGCAATACCTAGCCCAAATACCCTTCGAGTCAACTTCATACTTAATACTATATAGGAAAACGCACAAAAATTATTCAGCAAAAGCCCGTGTTTTTACACGAAACCACTTGATAATTAAGCCGTCGAGCAGCAAGTGGCTAAAGTAGCCGACAACCGCCGCGCCGTAGTACAGCGTTGTTATGCCCAACACTTTATGGTCGTACATATACGGCACAACCACAATCGGCAGTGGCACGAGCAGCATAGCAAGCTTACTGTGTGTCCAGCCACGGTGTTTGCTCACTACGGGCAGCATGGCGATCAACCCCAAGTAAGCCGCCGCCTGCATGTTGCCGTTCCAAATGAGCAACACATCGAACGCCAGGGCAATCCCGTAAAAGATATTCTGTCCTTTCGAGTTCGTATCTATATCTGGGAAGAGCGCAAAGAGAACACTCAGCACCATCACGCCAAGCAGCGCCTGCCAGTCGTGTAGTAGCTGTGCTTCCTCGGCCAAGCGCTCGACAGGCGCATACGATAGCGCCCCGGCATAAGCTGCGCCGAGTACCACCCCTCCAATAACATGCCCCTTCCAGTTTGCCATAAACATTAGCATACCTTATAACGGCGGCACAAGAAACCACCCACTCCTCGGCAAGCCTCTTGCCGCAAGCCAAATAGTCAAAGTTAGAGACTTATGGTAAAGGGATTGGCGTCTGCCTGGCTCGTATTTTGCAGCGCACCGCCAAGGCCGGAAGGTACCGCCCCATAGTAGCTGGTAAGCCCCGCCCGATTGAACGCGTCAAGAAGTGTAATTGTTCCGGCCGGCACGGTCACCTGCACCCTACTGGTCGTTGGTTTAGCGATCGCGTTCAGCGTCATCGTAGCCTTATGGCCGCCCGTGTCGGACTGCGCGTTAAGGGTCAGCTTTACAGCGTTGGTGTCAGTATTCACCGAAATGCCAAAGTTCACTGTCGCAGTGGTCACACCCTCCTTGGTATACGTATTCACAAAGAATGGTTTTTCGGCGCCACCATCATAGTTGAGGCCCAACTCATAATGCGTATCCTTGTTGGCTGTAGACGTGTCGCTCACGCGAATCTTGTGTACCAGTTTGGTCTTGGTATTCACCCATAGGTCAAAGGTTTCGCCCGGCTTAATGCCGTCGGCAGACTTCTTCATGCCGTCAACGTCGACCAAAGCACTGAGTGATTTACCATAGTTAGCCTTGGCCCAATCGTTCAGCTTGGTCTTATCAAGCTCGGCGCCAAGTTCGTTAGCAAAGGCCTTAACGTGATCTTTATTCACAATTACCTTGTAGTGGTTGGCTGCCTTGCCTTCGGCGGTCTCTTTACCGACAAAGCTAGTCATTTTAAATACAGCGGTACCCGGCGTGGTCGAGAAATAATACTTACGTGCAACTGTTCCGGCAGCTCGCGCCGCTGCAATGACATCTTTCTCACTCGGTACCGTAACTGTAGGGCTTGCCCCAGAGCTGCTGCCGGCCGGTGACTTGGCCAGATTGCTAAAAAGCGTGTGGTCAACCGACACCCACTGGCCATCAAGGGTATCGAGACGAGGCATGTTGACATTGGCTCCCAGACCACGAATACCACTTAGTTTAAGATACGCATCCGGTATGTCTGAGCTGTTAACCTTTTTGGTCATACCCTCCAGCTTTACGCGAATGCCCGACATCCCAATGTCGGTCGAAAACGTTGAGTTGCCGTTATCTATATGCGCTGCTAGCGTGCCGTCTACAGTAGCGTCGCCAGAATCAATGCTATATGTGCCATCGATTTGTGTATTGTTGAAAGCATTTGATGACTGCACTTTATCGGCGTATGCCACCAATTGGTCATAGCCCTCGGCAGTGTTGTTGAGCGCAGCCTTAAAGATGGCCGATGGGCGGTTCGGCATATAAAAGCCAATCACATACCCGCCCGTTGCCAGCACAAGTACTGTGGCTGCGCCAGCGATCATAAACAACCGCTTGCGGCTTGGCATTTGCTTGGCCCTGCCCCCTGAGCCGGCACCGACATATATATTTGTACCTGAGGTCGGCCGACTCGGTTGCACGACCGGTTGCTGCAGCGCTGGCAGCTGCACAGGCGAAGCGTTTTGATTGTTTTCTTCCATAGATCTCTTGCCGGTGGTTACTTGATAAACAAAGTATACCGTGCACCACCGTAAACTGAAAGAGCACTATGCTGTGGACTATTTTGCAAACATGCGATCATACTGTAACCTGTTTGCATGCCAACAAATACACTTAAGGCAGGATTTTCTGCCTTCCTTTTGCCAGATCGTAGAGAGTACCAAACGCTCACCCGGGTATTGGACGCCAACCTCAGCGGCGATCCGCAATTCGAGATCCGCAGATTTACTGAACAGCCCGGCAACGAGGGCAACACCAATCCAAGCCGCCACGAGCCATCTCTCTGTTTGCTGCGGCGCGGTAGCCTGAGGATACCACCACAGATGCCGCACCAAGTTCTTGATGTAAATCTTGGGGAATTCCTAGACGCTCTCGAGACCTACAGCCCGGACCTAATGCAAATCAGCACCTTAGGGTTTGCTCGGGCCGTAGTCGTGAATAGCCGCAAAAGATATGGCGAGGCCTACTTTACCCTTTTGCCAGATGATAGATCCCGCACAATCCTCGAGGACAAAGCTAATCGCATTATGCAAGCCCTCCGTGTGGTTACAGGAAATCACCGGTTAGACGTTGGCCGAAGGCACTTGGACATGACTGTCGCATATGCCAAACCGGGCACTCCACCAGAGCAGTTGAGCGCTGCCCTACCCCCACTTAAGGACTTGCTCCCGCTCAGCCTCGAATTTGGCCCGGCAGTATACTACCCGGACCCACGGCAATGTTAAAGTTTTTGCAGCAAAGCCGCAGGCTACAGAGTACAATAAGAGATACACAAGATAAGGAGATACCAGATACTATGAAGTGCCCGATAGATAACACAACTCTTCAACTCACTGCCCGCGAAGGTATCGAGATTGATTACTGCCCAGAATGCCGTGGCGTATGGCTCGACCGAGGCGAACTCGACAAAATTATCGAGCGCTCCCTGCCCCAGCCCCAAGGCACGCGCGAATACGAACGGAACATGCGCGCAGAAGGTCCAGCAGCTCATGCCTACTATCGTGACGATGGGGACAAGCATGGCTCGCACGGTGGTCACTACGATGAACACGGCGGCCATTACGACGAGCACGGATTCCAGAAGAAGCACAAAAAAGAATCCTTCTTGGGCGACTTGTTCGACTTTTAGCCCCTACTCTCGGCCGGTTCGATACCGGGGTCAACAATTGTTATACTCGGCGGAGCTTTCGCTGCAAGCTATACCACTTGGCGAAGTCGTACCACACCGATTCTTCCAACGCAAAGGTCGGCTCCCCCGTTTCAGCTACCTCGGCCATGGTTCGATTGAAGCCGTCCATTACCACCACGTGCTCCAGGGATGATCCCACTGTTCCGCCGCGCGCCTCAGAAATAACCTTGCCGTACCGGTCGCGTGCAAATATTTTGCTGCGCTTGCCGTCGTAGTACACGAGCCTGGGCGTGCAGATTATCGTGCGTTCAGTCTTGCCAGCCATCAGCGCCAGCCAGTCCTCGGGCTTAAACCACCGCGTGACATCATGCGCATAAGCACCCGGAAAGCCGCGCAGCGCCAAAGTTGACCAATGCGTATCATTCACCAGTACCGGCCTGCCAGCCAAACGAAAGGCCACTTTAGCCTTGTGCAGCACGATCTTTTCGGGATCGTCGGACTGTATTTCATCGATATCTAGATCGAGCCGCTCAACGGGGATGTCGAACTTGTCACAAGCCAATTTGAGGTATTGCACTTTGCGGGCGCTGCCTGTCGCAATCGCCACACCCTCATACGTTTGTAGCTTGCCATCGCCATTCACGCGGCGGTAGCGGTAATGCCCGTTGATGTACGTGTTAAAGTAACCACCG
>DATCYV010000031.1:0-11055 GCA_036526215.1 Saccharimonadales bacterium (SeqCode) | reverse complement strand
GATGCTTCCAGGCTTTGGATTACGCGGTTTGGGCGCAGGCGGTTCACCCGGTCAAAAATGCGGAAGCGGCCATAGCGCTGGGTTGCCTTGGCATAGTCTTCGTCGGGCAAGGCATCAATCGCGTTCTTTTCGTCCATGATGTTATTGACGCTTGCACGGTACTGCCGTGTGAGCCGGGCAAATCGCCATCCTGCCACGTTGGCTACAAAATTAGGTAGTTTAAGCGCGAGAGCGAAAAAAATAATAAGCGCGATAATTGGCACAAGACCGGTTCCAACCAGGCCACCGGCAATGAATTTCTTCTTGTGCTTCTCCAAAAAGCTGCGGGCGCCTTTAAGTCTGGGCCCATTATTAAGATAATTAAAACCGCCCTCGCCATTATTACCGCCACTTTCGGCGCCAGCTATGGCGCCCAGTCCGCCGCCATTGCCGCCGCCAAGTAAGCTGCCCCCATCTTCTTTCTCTTTCAGTGCGCCAGGTGTAAGCGGGCTTGATCCGGAATCTGCACCGTTCCGCTGGCCTGGTACGTGTGCCGCACGATGCGACTGGCCAGTAACATCGGGGCCAGTTGACCGAGGCGTATCACTATCATATTGAGATCCTGCGACGTCGTAAGGGTTCTGGGCGCTGGCAGCGAGCTGGTCAAACTTGGCTTGCTCCGAAGAAGAGAGCCCAACGGAATCGTGCTCCCCCTCTACCCTGTCTTTAGTGCTGCCCTCTGTCGCCATGATTACTGCTTACGCTTTTCGGTATTATACCCCGTTGTATTGCTGGCCCGCTAGGTCTATCACGCCTTGCTGCCCGGGTTCGCGGACCGGAACCTGTCCCTGTCCTTGCCCAGCCATGCCCATTTGCTGCATCTGTCCCGGGTTGGTTGTAATAAGACCGGTTTCGGTCGGGCTGGCGACCACCTGAATGTGTACGTGGTTTTGGCCCGCAAAGAAGAGGCCTTGCCCCACCGGGAACTGACTGAGGCGCTTCTTTTCCTCGGCCGTCAGTTTAAAGACATCAGTTAATACATCAACCGCAGTTGGCGATTGTTTCAAAAGGAATTGCATAGAGGCGTTTGCCACCACTGCACGTCCCATGCGCGAGCCCATAAAGTCTTCGACGTCCTGCGTAACAGTTGTGATGCCCAAGTTATATTTGCGGGCGCGCTTGGCCAGGCTAAATAAGAAGTTTGCCGAATCTTCGTACTTCATAAGTTGCCAGGCCTCGTCGACGATCAGAATGCGGCGCTTTTGGTCGCTCTTGGTCTTGTTCCAGATGTAGTTCAGAACGATATACATGGCAACCGGCCGGAGTTCATCCTCGAGGTCGCGGATGTTAAACACCACAAGCGGGTTGTTAATATCAATATTCGACGGCTGGCTAAAGATGCCGGCAAAGGTGCCAGTTGTGTATTTACGCAAGCGCTGGGCAAGCTGCGGGCCGCTGCCACCCATATGTAGCAAGGTGTCGTAAAGGTCAGTAATGGTTGGCGGCGGCGCGGTGTGCGTGAGCGGATCGTTGGTAATGCCGGCTTTGGCGTAGGTTTCAATAAGCGCCGCATCGAGGTCGGACTCTTCGACTGGTGAGAGGGCTGGCGCCATCATCTGCGCTCCGCCCATCATTTGTGCCTGCGCCCCACCCATCATCAAACGAAGCAACCCATGCAGTGTGATAAGGTTACTGCGCAAAGCGTTGTCGGCCTCTTCGGTATCGACGACGCGCGGCAGGTCGAACGGATTAATGCGCGTTGCCGAGTTAAGGCTCAAACGAATATATGCCCCGGCAACCGCGTCGCACATGCGCTCATACTCGTTTTCGGGGTCAATAATAAAGATTTCAGTGCCCATCATGAGCGAGCGGAGTGCCTCAAGCTTGACGGTAAACGACTTACCAGCGCCAGATTTCGCAAAAATTACCGAGTTGCCGTTTTCAAGCGTAAACCGGTCAAAGATTACCAGACCGGAGTTGTGCATGTTAACCCCGTACAAAATGCCATTTTCTTGGCTTAAGTCGGCTGACGTGAACGGGAAGCTGGTGCTAATAGCGCCAGTGCTCATGTTGCGGCGAATTTGCAGCTGGTCGGTAAACTGCGGCACGACACTGTTGAAGCCCTGCTCTTGTTGTGAAGTGGCCGCCTTCGAGTACACCAGTCGCTGGCCGAGCATCGATTCGACCTTGTGTGAAACAAATTCCAGCTCTTCTAGGCTGCTCGCGTACAGCGTAAAGTAAAAACCAAAGCGGAAGAAGCGCTCTTCGCCCACCTGTAATTTGTCGCGCATTTCTTCGGCGTCCAGAATGGCGGCTTGCTTGGCGGGGTCACGCACCCGGCCCTTTTCGCTGTCTATCTGGAGGCCGGCTTCAAGTTGTGTCACCTTTTTGCGCAGGTTTTCAAGTACCACTTGGCTCTCAACAGGGTAGATGATGAGCGAAATATCAATCACTTCGTCGAAGTTAACCATCGGGCTGAGCCAGCCGGTATACAGCTGGCGCGGATATCCATACACATAGTACGTCCGTGCCATGCGGGTGCCAAGCTGAAAATGCGTGCTCGAAAACTCAAGGGAGCTTGGCGCAATAAAATCACGCAGCGCTGTAATCCCCTTACGGAACGCAGCGTCGACCTCTTGCTGTTCGCGCTGTTGTTGGGCCTGCGCGATTGCAACCGGGTCAAGTTTTGGTTGTTTTTTCCCAAACAGTCCCATTATTGTAGCTCCCTCTCTAAATGCGGCTGAACTGCAGCGCCGTTGCCCTTTGTGATGATGTCGGCCGTTAGATTATTGAAGTTCTTAAGCTGCTGCCGGGTGGCAGTATCGGGGTTGTAGGTGTCATAGAACAGCTCAATAAGTTCTTGTGTGTCGAGCGGCAGCCCTTGGATATTCGACTGCATGAGTCCGCTCAGCACCGCCTGGACGCGGTTTCTTAGTTCGGTCTTGGCCTTTTCGAGGTCTTCTTCGTTGATAACAACATGTTGTTCTTTCGAGCTAAACAGATCAGTCAGGCCGGTAATAAAGTTCTTGCTCTGCGTAAAAGCCTTTTGAATATCGACATGCGGGAAGAACGGAATGACAACATAAAACTTCTTGTCCATAATATTCGTTTGCTGGGCAAGGAGCGTAATGTAATTAATGTAATCCTCCATGAGCAGCGCAAGCAGCATGTTGTCGTGCTCGGAGCGGATTTTGTCTAGCTTTTCGAGGTACGGCGTAATGTCGACCTTTTGCGACCGGATAAAAATCTGAATCGGAAAATACAGCGAGTTCAAAAAGTTCTGAAAATTAAACTCAACAGCCTCTTGTTCCTGCTGGCTCATCAGGTCAAAGTTGATCGACTTAACCATAATAACCGAGCGGAACGACCCATCGTTCATAATAACGATACCGTCGCGGATTTCAGCAATCTGCAGCGTATTCTGAGTGCTGTTAGGATTGATGTGCTGGACGGCCGGTTTGCCACTCTCCGGCTGGTTTGGCACAGTGCCACCAGCGCCAGGAACATCTTGCTGCCCCATGCTAGGCAGTGGCTGTACTTGGCCAGCGCCGGGCATAGTCGGGCGTGGCACCGGCTGGCTTGCTGCAACCTGAGCTGCGGATGGCATAGGAACGCCGCCATTCATTTGCATAGGGGCTGCCGCCTGAATATTGGCGGCCGTTTCGGCTAAGCCGTGCGGTGGTATATACGGCATGCCAGGCATTGGCTGCCCAGGGTTTACCTGTCCTCCGGGTATTGGTTGTTGATTAGGCGAATTAGGATTCATGCGTACGTACTATCCCCACCGAAAATCGGATTAATGCAGTGAAATCACCACTTCATCTTGCGGTGGCTCCTTGCGTTTATTTGCCTCACGAGCAATCGTAGCCACGTTAAGATCGTCGTTTCTTGCAAGATCTAGTATAGCAGCGTCGGGCTGTGGTGTCACTGCTCCTCCGGCGCCGACCGGCCCTGTTGTTGCTGCCGTTTGTGCAGATGCCTGCGGGCTTGTGACTGGTGCGGGCGCGGATACAGGCAGCACCGTACCAACAACCGGTTGTTGCGACTGCGTCTGGGCACCTTGCGCGGCGGCTGCTTGTGCCTTCTGCACCGAGAGCGGCTGAATCACGTGCAAGTGTCCGTGCATGTTCGGGCTAAAAGCTGGCTCGTTCCTAAGCTGTTTTACGAAGGCTTCTTCTTCTGGTGTAGGGTTTGCCGCTGCAACTGGCAAATTGCCGGTTGGCGTACCTGGCGCAACAATCTGCGTGTTAAAAGTCACCGTGTCTTGCGGCAAGGTTGCGGCCGCCCCTTGCGAAGGCTCATTTAAGAACCAGTAGTTATTCTGTGGTGCGGCGGGCTGCACAGCTTGCGGCGGCTGCGGCGGTGCTACCGTGCTTGGCGCCGGAATTGGCGCTGGTGCCGGCGTGGAACTTTCCTTCATCCGCTCTAGGATCTGCTCGCGGTGAGCTTTGGCCGATGCCGCAATCATCGTGTCGAACTGAGCAGCGACTGGATTATTCTGTACGTCGAGCATATCGTCGGAGGCCCGAACATCTATGGTAGGCACGGCTTGCGGCAGCGTGCTCATGCCCACAAGGCGGTCGGAGCTTGGGTCGCCCATAACTAGCGCCGGCTGCCCGTACATACTGATGTTGACGTTCTTAACAGCCCACCCACGGCTATCAATGGTGTCCGCAAGCGCCTTCAAGCGGCTCTTAACCTCATATTCTGATAAGCCGTTGGTAAGCGTTTGCTCGATCTTCTTGGGTGCGGTAACCGTTACAAGCTCTTTAATACCGGTTTGGTTCCAGATGCGCTTGCGCGGCTTAACCAAAAACCGAATTTTGGCCAGCGCCCACACCTCTGTCGGCTGGTCCCTGCTCCATGGCCACGCAAAAAAGCCCGCAGCAATTGTAAGCGGGAAGAATACCGCAGCCATAAACGCCGCACCCTTGGACACAACCAAAAACGTCAGGTACCCAAAAAACGCCGCCGTCAGTGCATAAATAAACTGTCGGAGAGTGAGCGGGCCAATAAGCTTATCTTCGGCCTCAATATCCTGCAGTACCTTATAAGTCGCCATACTACCTACACAGTATAGCTTGAACGCGGCCTAGAGTGAATGAAAATCCTAGTGATTAAACCCTAACACTCTAAGGGATTTGGTTGCCATCTTGGTCGAAGTGCAACGGTTAACTCTGGCTTGGTTCGTAGCGGTCGGCTCGTGCATCTGGGTAAAGTCTCCAGTCTCGTGGACCTGGGATGCCGTACAGCGGAGGAGTGTAGCCATAGACATTAACGCTACCGTCGGAGTTAAACTTTGGAGCGCGGTCTTGGGCAGCAACCATTTGACTTGTCGCTACCTCGCCAAACCTAAGCCAGTGGCGCTTAACTACTTGGGTTTCCTGTATACGATGGTGGCTGGCTTCAACAGCACCCATCCAGAACACATTTCGGGCAATGTTACTGCGAATTCCTAACAGTCTGCTCTGTTGCTGTTTGCTGATACGCTGCAGGCGACCAATTTCTTGCCTGGCCTGGTTTATGACGCCTTGCTCTTCTGGCGTGAGCTGACGTGGGTTGCTTTGGTCGTCGACGGCATTGTCTATGATTTGTTCAATGAGCGCTTGTTGCTGCGCCTCAGAAGCTACGTAGCTCTGGATCTCATCTACAACCTGGGTCTCTTCGGCGTATCCACGTGAGAGTTCGATGGTCAGCTTCGCGTGGTATGCCTGGGCTGTTTCGAGACTGCGGCTGCCTTCCCAGTGGCGGTGTAGTTCGTCTGTGGGCTTGGCTTCTAGATCAGCTCTGGTTTGTTGCGGCAGGCTATGCTCATCGTAGTTAACAACGAGCGACCCCTCGCCTGCGTATTCGCCGCCAGACGCATCGCGGCGGACGAATCCGCCAGCCTCATGCTCGAAGCGAGCGACAGAACCGTCGCCATACGAAATATAGTCATCCGCAGGATCGGCCGTGTTCTTTCGGATGCCGCCGTCTGGCATCTTGATTGCGTTGGTGTAATGGTAGTTTTGGCCGATAGCTTGGCTGTGGCTTTGCTCGGCAAGTAAACGATCCTGGTAGCGGTATTCCATGCGTGCCAGGCGGGCTAAGGCCTCGGCGCGCAGCTGATCATACGGAGAAAGCGTGTCGATAAGGGCGCGGAAGCTATCAATCTGGGCCTGCATCGCTTGCATTTCAACTGTGCGGTCACGGCCCAGGTCGTCAAAGCTCCAGTTTTCGAGCACAACGTTACCGGTATACTCAATGACTTCTATCTGATCGGCGACTGCTTCTTGGTGTTGACGAATAGCATTGGCAATCGCGCGAAGGTTACCATGGTAGTTGCCTGACTCGCGCAGAAGGCCAGCTGTGTATTCGTGCTTGCTTGCAGCATCTTGAGCGGCTATACGCATATTGGCAGCATCGCTGAGTCCAAGTCTTGCGGCCTCGCGGGCTTCCGCAGAAACAGTTCCTTTGCCCAAACCGGCCTCTGGGTTGCCATAGAGGCGCTCGCGTGCGTTTGCGAGCGTCCGCTTGGCCCAGGTTGCAGCACTCTTGACTGCTCCATCTCGCGTAGTGAGGGCGGTGTCGCGCTGCTCTGCTGCCTGGCCCTGCAGGACCTCGCGGTGGCCCACGGCAACGTCGGCGCGCTCCTTGAGCTCAAGCATGAATGCTGTCGTGTTTGAGCGCAGGGCTACCTGGACAATGCGATCATTAATTCCAGGTATGTGCTGGCCGTCTGTAGTTCGGCCACCGTCGCGCTCTGCAATGAGCTCTCGTTCTCTTTTTATAAGATGATCAAGCCTAACCTGGTCTCCGGTGCGTTGGGGGATGAGGTCTCTAATGGTGGCGAGCTCGGTTTCTATATGGTATAGCCGTTCGGTAAGGCTAGTGAGCGCGGCGAGGTCTTCTGTCCACTGAGCTTCGGTTATTTCACCATTAGGTAGGGGTAAGGCTTCGGCAAGCAGTACTGGCCCCTGATAGGTGTTTGCGGGCGCAGGGTCTTGGCTTGGTGGCAGGTTTGGGCTTGTCATGTCTAGAGCTTTGTGTGCTTATGGTTTAATTTAAGCACAAGTTTGCTCTAAAGTCAATGCTCTTGCGGTTGTTGCTATATCTGATTGCGTGGATCGTGCGGGGTATACGTGCCCCGGGGTGCTTGTCGGTTGTATCCACGCGCTATGTGTGGGTTGTACTTGGTGTTGTCAACAACTTCACCGGCATCATTGACTGTCTGTTTGTTTGATGCTTCCTGAACTTTTTTAGTTGTCTCTGCCTTTGCTGTGGGGTGAATAACGACGTCATCTACTGTTTGTGTGTTGTTTGGCGAGGCGTACATCAGGCTCTGTTCGTATTGCTTAAGTATACCGACAAGCGAGCCAAGCTCGTCGCTTGCAGCTGCGTACTCGGCATTGTCTCCCTTGGCAGCAGCATCTTGCATACGGATTTGCTGGGCCACAATTGCCTTACGCAAAACAGGCATAGTATTCTTAACGGCTTGCGGTTTGCCGCGAACCATACCGAGTGCTTCGTTGCCCTTAACGGCACCCAGCGTTGCCTCTTCGTAGTCTTCGGTTTGAATTGCTTCGCCGCGCAAGCGCTTGTCGTAAAGGTTCATGTAGCTACCATATCCTGTCTTAAGGTCGAGGCGTGACTTGCCGCTTTCGGCATTGCCATAGCCGAATGTATGGGCGGCCAATTCGCGGTTGCCCCCTGCCACGCGGGCGGTCGTTTCGTGCGCTTGCTGCAGGTTGTCGAAGCCCGTATTGGTCGCGAACAGGCGCCGGTTGGCATATAACTGCTGGTCGCGTCCAAAGCCGCCATTGGCCTTGGCGGCAGCAATGGCGTTTCTAATGCCGTTACTGTCAGCGACGTGTGTACCAGTGCCATCTGCAACCCTTTCGTACTTGCCGGTTTCATCGTTGAACTTCATGTTACCACCCGCCTGCTCTGTGACCATGGCGAAGTCCCTAGCCATATTGGCGCGGGCTTCAGCGGCATTGCGGTAGGTTTGGGCACGCAGCGCTGGGTCGTTATCGGCAATTGCCTTAGCGCGGTCGGTTTGGGCGTAGGCCATTTGATTGAGTACGCGCTGTTCGGCAAATGCCGCATCACGTACTCTTTTATTGGTCAAAAAGCCCATCTTGCTCTGTGACTTGGCGAAGGTAGAAACGCCGCCGGTAGCCGAATTAAACGCCCTGGCAAATGGGTTCCTGTTCTGGAACAGCTGACCATGTGACATCTTGGTAGCCCTATCGCTGAGCTTGTTGCCTCGGTATTTCTTAAGACGGTCAAAGGCGCCGCGGCCGCGGTCGTTAACGACGCCGCCAATGGTAGCAATAAAGCCACCGGCCAGACGAAAGGCTATGCTGATCATAAAGTACGGAGCGAAGTATGCAACGACAGCAATAATTTGGCTGACGACTTGCCCGCCTGGCGCATCAAAAGATGTGGTGTTAAAGGCGGTCGTCGAAAAGACGCGGCCGATAGCAATCATGCCGGTGATGATTGGATACACCAGCAGCGCCGATAGCAAGCCGTCCTTCCAGATGGTCCAGAGCTTCTGGGTGCTGGGCAGTACGTAGGCGGCTATGGCAAATGGCGCCATCATGAGCAGCAGTATGATGAGCATCTTTCGGAAGACCAATACGGCGAAGGCTACCAAGCATGCCAGCATGGCCGTTACGCCAAAACTCAGCAGGCCAATAAAGCCGTAGGCCAAGATGCCACCGGTGCTAATAAGGAGGAGCGATACGCTACTACCGCCACTAAGGGTGTTGTTTTTGGCAAGACCCTGGAATGGGGCGTAGATAAGGGTGCGTATCCCTTGGCCCACATCGTTGCTAAGCTGAACCAGGAATGCCAATATGCTCCACGACAGCGCAATAAATATGGCGGCAAAGAGTAAGCGCGGCAGAATCTTTCGGATAGTATACGCATCGAGGATCTCAACCCCTGCGGCTTGTGAAACTACCATAATCAGCGCGGCAATCACGATCAAGCCAAGGGCAAAGAAGCGAAACGAGTTCCAAGCGGTATGATAGGCGTTGCTGGTGGCCGACGTGGTAAAGATGTCCTTTAGGTCGATAGTCAGCATACTGTTAATGGTGTCGTCGAGCTTGCCTACTAAATGAGTTGCGCCCATAACAAAGGGACAAACCAGCCATTTGATGCTAAAGACAGTGGTCCATTCAAAGCTAATATCGCACCCGAGCTGCGGCTCATTGACTGTCTGGTCGCTGGCTGCTGATGGGGTGCCTGGGATTTTAACATTAGGCTTTCCTCCCCATTCGATATATACGGTCATGTCTTGTCCTGACGCAGTCGGGAACGCCTGACAGGCGTTAAAGTTGGCGCTACAAACCGTAAAATTGGCGGGTGCCTTTACGTTGTTAAACACGGCTTGCCAGGCTTTTTCGGGGCCTCCATTTGGCCCTCGCCCATTTTGAATGGTGATAACGCCTCCTGTAGTAACTCTTGCAGTGACAACTCCGTTCTTTGCTGCCAAACAATCAGTGTCGAGTTGCGTTGGGTTATTGACGTATGCTCCAGTTGCCTGGCATAAAGTAAGCTGGTCGTTCGCGGGGAGGTTTGTGTAGTCGCTGGCTGTTTGCATGCCCGCGTTAACCGTTACCGCAACCGCTTGGCCACCGCCATTATTGTTGCCGCCACGCGCGCCAACGTTTCCGATGCTGGCGGTATTCGACACCTCAGGATAGTTACCCCTATATATTAGCGATGGTGTCGGGGATAGCCCGGGAATGTTTGCGGTAAGCTGGCTCTGGGTACAACCGCCAGGGCCCATGTCATAAATAACATACCCGCTCGTATAATCTATGCCATGTAACGAGTTGCCCGGCAGGTATATGGTGATTGCTGTTGCGGTGCAGCCAAACGACATATTTACGCCAGGGGCGCTTCCTATCCATGACTGCGACGTGAGGCTAGCACTGTCATTCACAAGTGTACCGGGTACGTCGATTGGTGCTGCGAGTGCGGATCCGCCTATTGTGATGGTTGACGCATCCCTCCAGGTAAGCGTAGCGTCGGCAGCGTGCGCAACGGGAACGAGCTGCAAGAAGGTCCCCAGGCTAACGAGCGCAGCAAAAACACTCACTGCAATACGTCGTCGCCCACCGATTTTTTTATTCACCATGCGCATGAGATATATTCTTCTTTTCTTTGCCCACACTATTTCTGTAGGTATTATAGAGGGTCGCCAGGCGCAGCGCAATGCGCTTGGTTGACAGTTTCGACGAAATAAGCATAATGGCTTCCCCTTGCCCGGGCGAGCATATATAATGTGTTGCAGATGATCTACGTAGTGAAAGCTTAGATACTTATGACGCAAAAAATAAATCTACGAACGGGTATGCTGGCTGTTGGGATCGGCCTGTGGCTGGGGTCGCTTGCAGTTATCGTCCAACCTCAGACGGCATTGGTTGCGGCGGCTGTGCCGAGCGATACAACTACCCATTACTGCCCGAAGGGACAGAGTGGCACTATAGAAAATCCCTGTACGCCTAATCCCAATGATCTGCCAAGCACGCCTGACCCTGCTGCGCAAACATGTACGGGCGGTGACTGTAGCAAGATAATCACAAAGTATATCAATCCGGCGATTAAGATACTCAGCGGACTCGTCGGTGTTATCGTAACTGTTTCAATTGTCGCTGGCGGCATCCAATACGCCTCGGCCGGCGGTGATCCGTCCAAGGTTGTTGCGGCACGTAAACGAATAACCAACTCTATCCTGGCATTGCTTGCCTATCTCTTCTTGTTTATGTTCTTGCAATGGCTTATCCCTGGGGGCATTGTTTAGGAGCGCATATGTGGACAATATTGTTTCAACGGTTTGCAGATGTGTGCTCGGTTAATACGTTTTTCGGTATTCCGCCCTGGTATGAATATTTGGTGAGCAGCGGATACATGAAGTCGGACGGCGTGACTCATGCTTGCGAGCTGTCAAGCACGCTGAGTACTAATGACTGGGGCTTTGTCATATCACTCATCGCCCTAGCTATTCTAGATATGGCACTCCGTTTGGCGGGCGTCGTAGCTGCCGGGTTTATTATTTATGGCGGTATCCAATATGTGTTA
>DATCYV010000030.1:0-4110 GCA_036526215.1 Saccharimonadales bacterium (SeqCode) | reverse complement strand
ACTGCCGGGTATGGGGAGACGGGTCATTGGGAGCATACCTCATGGTGAGGCTGTAATAAAACTGTCCCTCGGGACAGTTGGCAGTGGAATAGGGATTGGTGCAGGTTGCCTCTCTGGTTCATTGCATAGCTCTTGTGGTTAAGCTAATGATACCTAAGCTGAAAACAACCAGCAAGTAAAAGATATAAAATCCAGAATCAAAAAGCACTCCATTTGTGAAGTGCTTTTGTCTTTTCGCAGGTTATGGTGCGCGGGGCGGGAATCGAACCCGCACGCCCTTTCGAGCAACTGATTTTAAGTCAGTCTTGGCTACCAGTTACAACACCCGCGCAAGTCTAACCTTCTTATTCCTACCACGGTGTGTAGGCTGAAGGCTATGGCAATTCGGGCACAATATGCGCAAATTCTCGAGTCTATTGTCGGAATGATCACCGTTTATATGATCTAGTTCGACTGGAATGCGCCCATCGACGGATCTTTCGGCCCATCCGCACTGTTCACATACAGGCTTTTTGACGCCAGCCGCAAACAATCTCTTTTTCAAAGAAAAACTCTGGTGCGTACTACCTTTAACGAGCAACGTTTCTAACGGTGCGCCCTCTTTGGGCACAAACTTGAGCCCTATGTTCCATCCTTTACCTGTAAAGTGGCTCGTGTCTAATCCGAGAGCTACGGCTCGTAGCTTAACCTGCTGGTAATTGCCGCCGGCAGGGATTAAACCCAATAGTAGCAATACCTTTCGGTAACTTGACGAAACCTTAACTGCTTCAACGAGCTGGTCATCTGTCCAAGATCGTATTTTCGACATGAGCAGACGTTAGCATTCCTTGCTCCGATTGCCAAATTATTTAAGGTGCTTGGAGGCGCCTGCCGGAATTGAACCGGCGTAAAAGGTTTTGCAGACCTCTGCGTAACCACTCCGCCAAGGCGCCATATCTGTTAGACAAAGGTAATTATAAGACAAACTGCTTGTTTTGGCCAAAAGAAAAGTTAGGGCATCCCAGAGATCGCGTATAATGCTGTTTTAGTGTTGCTTCCTGGCTTTGTTAGCTTATAGTTCTGATTAGCATTAGTCGATGCAGCACGCTTGTACCGACGTACCGCTTGTGCTAATCTAGTAGTAATCAAACGGGATATGAAAATGAGTGGACTTTTCAATAATAACCGACAAGGCGTGGATTACCTATGAGCAGACTTCCTACCCCCGGCAAGGATAATGGCACTTGGGGGGCGATTCTCAATGACTACTTGAGCCAGGCACACAACGGTGACGGTTCACTCAAAAGCGGCATCATCGGCGCAGGCCACATCCTGGACGGCTCAATACCGACGAGCAAGTTTGACGCAGCAACCCAGACAACCCTCAGCGGCAAGCTCAACAGCGCCGATCTCGATAGCCAAATCGCCGCCAATATTGGCAATAACCTAAGCGCGACCAATGCAGCACTCGCCACACGTGACATGTTAAACATCCTCGATTATGGAGTGGTAAGAGGAACATCCTCGTCGCAGACGGCCGCCATTAAGGCGGCACTTGATGCGCACCCTGGTATGACATTTTATTTTCCACCCGGCTCGTATCGCCTGGATACTAGTTTGACGATTTCTCAGGCTAACAGTCTGGTTCTGGCTCATGACGCCCGTATTTATGCAGGCGCACCGATGAGCATCCTTATCAACTACACTTGGAGTGGTCCGGGTTATGTTGAAGACAAGATGATTATTGGCGGTCAGCTTGACGGCGCCCTCAACGCACAAACAATCCTTTCAATTGGCACTGTAATACACTTCACCCTTGCGCATATTCTGTTTACCGATGGTATTAACCGTGGGCTTGTGACACGTTCTGGCCCAGGCGCAGAACTGATCGCCTACGATTGCCGGTTCCTTAATACTACGATCTCGAACGTGACTAACAACGTTGCAATCGAGGCAAACATGGGCGACAGTCACTTCCGTGACATAATTATGCGAGACTGGACTGTTGCTGTCGTCGACACTAACGCAAACCGGTGGGACCGCGTGCACCCTTGGATCGGCCCCGATATGGGCGCCGTTACACAGATGACCAGCCGCTACCCGAGCTCGATTGCCTTCGACCTTTCCGCCAGCAGCGACCTCGGTACAACGCTTTCCGATACCTATCGGATTGCCTACAAGTTCAGGACTAATGGCACATCTTATACTGCGCCACCGCGGCTACTAAACGCCAGGGCAATGTGGGCTTTGACATTGCCAAACGCACTCGCAACAGCGAACCCTGCCTATGTATTAGATAACAGCGACGGCATTGGGGCGATTATCGATCGCCTAACGATGGCCGGCCACTCCGTAGTGCCCGGTTCGTTCCTGCTTGGTGCCACAACCAATCTCTATGCCCGCAACACGTTCAGCTATGGATTCATCAATGGCGTAGCCGATGTAGCCAACGGCGTCGTACAGGGCAGTAGCGCTTGGACCCCCACCTTATTTGGGTCAACTACAGCCGGCACGCCAACCTACATCACCCAATCTGGTCGCATGGTTGTCGATAACGGCCGTGTTACCTATTACTTCAGCGTCAAAGCCACCCTCGACAACAATGTCGCGGGCAACTTGCGCGTTGGCGGGCTGTCACTGCCATCCGGCGCGACCGGCGTCCGCAATGGTGGCGGAGCAGTCGGGTTCTCTACCGCAGGCGCCCTTACCGGAGCTATGATTTTCGCTGGCACGACAGACATCCGGCTATACAACGCCGCCGCAGGCAACAGTGCCGAACTGGTTTCAACAACCTTGCGAGGAACAACAGTCGAAATTCACGGCTTTGTCTCGACAACCTACCTGCCTTAACCCCTTGGCATGGTGCCTTAGACTAAACCCGGCGTCTTTTACTTTGAAGGTAGAGAACCGATGGACTCATCGGCTTGTCGGTTCGATGAATGCACCCTATCCAACAACAAGGTCTGCGCACACCTTCCAGCAATTCCGATACCGTCCGCTCAATGTGGTGTTTTCGGGTGACAGCCTGCTTGACGGATATATCCCAGCAAATCCATTCGTTGCGTGCCAACGGCGTCAAGCTCTCCCAAATCTCTAACGCATCTGGATGGGCAGCAAGCGCCTCTTGCAAATCTGTAGGCAGCGCGTGCACCGTGCCACCGGATATCTTTTTGCCGGTCATAAGCCTATTGTACCTCTGCCGCTATTCGCGTAACAAGAACTAGCCAATTAGCCGTTCCCTCTAACAATAATCTTTAGCAGATGGAATTACACCTTTGAAGGCACCTTTTAACTCTACCGTTTCGGCACTATGGCAAGCGTCGTATATGCTTTCCTGTAAGGCCTTAGCTGCCGCTTGAGCAACCAGGTCAACAGAGATCTTGTACCAATCACCATCTTCAATCGTTTTTCCGATGTGCGACAAATGCAGATCTATCTCTTCTGTCGAAAACACAAACACCGTGTCGCCATCTAGCGATGTGTTCACAGGATCAATTGCCCGAACTTGCCCCTGGGCAGCGATTTCGGCCACACGCCGTAAATCCTCTTGGCTATCAAGCTTGATGTTCGTCCCTACAATTGAGATTGTCGTGTTTGATTTTTCGGTCAAAAAGTCGGCAAAGCCTTCAAACGTTCTAAATTTGGCCGTATCGTCATCGTGTCTGTTGCCAGCAATAATCTGTCCGTCGCCCCCGACGATATTCCCCATTGCGTTCACGACCGACAAGGCTGTGACAATAGCCCCGCCTCCTAGCTCCACCTTTGCTGATCCTACTCCAGCTTTCATGGCCATACTCATATAACCAGGGTTAAACGAGAACTTACCGACCGACGTGCCAGTACCTGCACCTACATTGCCAGATTGTACAGGCGCATGGGAAATGTTTTGAACCGCCTCGTAACCGAACTCGGGGCCAATCTTGCCAACATACATGCCAATTGACTGCACGCAAGCACCAGAGATAGAAGGAATAATATTCTTACCTATCTTGTAGCCGATGTTTTGCTCGCGCAGAGCCTTCGCGATGTACGCGGCAGTCTCCAGCCCCTCATGAGCGCCGTCAGAAATATAGAGGGCGTGCTTCCGATAAAATGATTTGCCCTGCTCAAGGGTAGTAGTGTCATAGGTGC
>DATCYV010000029.1:0-6352 GCA_036526215.1 Saccharimonadales bacterium (SeqCode) | reverse complement strand
GACAAGCCTTTCGAGTGCGTCGGCACACTCGACGAGTGTCAACTAGCTCTAGGCATGATTCATGCTAATACCGACTTCTTCAATGGCCTCCCCGAGGATTTCAAAGAGCTCGTTACCCAACACCTGCCTAATGACTACGGCCACCTCTATAAAGAGCTTCTTCTCAGTTTTGATCGAGAAAACAATATTCCGATTGAATTACGGGATGCCGCATATCAGTTCTTTGCGCAGCACTTGTACTAATCCTACAGACGAGCCAGCTGAACGTGTGCAATTATTGTCAAATCGCGCGGCTTTTGTATATGGTCTTTAGCTGAACCAACCCTTTTTGTCGCCACCATCTTGCTTAAACGCCTCCAGGATCTCTTTTTGCTGCTTGGTAAGCTTGGTTGGCGTATCAACAATAATCGTCACGATGTGCGCACCCCGGGTCGAGCCCTTCAGATGCGGCACACCGTGACCAGAAAGCTTAAAGTCAGTTCCACTCTGCGTGCCAGCCGGTACCTTCATGCGGATCGGCCCGTCAACAGTGTCAACGTCCAGTTCAGTGCCCAGCGCCCCGTCAACCATATCTACATGCTCTTGGCTCAGGATAATATCGCCTTCGCGGGTGAACTTTTTGTGCGGCTTAACCCGGATGTTTACGTACAGGTCACCCTTTGGCCCGTGCGCCACGGCCTCGCCCTTTTCGCGCAGGCGAATCACCGCCCCGTCGTCGATTCCGGCGGGCACCTTGAGCGTCAGCTTTTGTACGCGCCGCTCCGTTCCCTTGCCGTGGCAAACCGTACAGATCTTTTCGGGCACTTTGCCGGTACCTTTACACGTTGGGCAGACGGTCGCCTGCTGAATATTGCCAAAGATGGTCCTTGCCACGCTCACTACCTGGCCCGCGCCCTGGCAGGTCGCACAGGTTTTTAATTCATGACCCGGTTCAACGGTCGTGCCGTTACAGTGCGAGCAGGTGTCATCGATCGACATGCTTACCTCGATCTCAGTGCCAAAAACAGCATCTTCAAAAGAGATGTCGGCTTTGGTCTCGATATCGCGGCCCCGGCGCTGTTGGCCACCATGTGCCCGGCCGCCGCCAAAGAAGTTCTCAAAAATATCGCCCAAACCCAAATCACCAAAGTCAAAGTTGACGTTCTGGCCACCACCGCCAAAACCACTAAACGGATTGCCGTCACTGGCCGCGCTACTGCCTACACCTGCGTGGCCGAATTGGTCATAGCGCTGGCGCTTGGAAGGGTCTTTGAGTACCTCGTAGGCTTCGTTCGCCTCCTTAAACTTAGTCTCGTCACCGCCCTCTTTGTCGGGATGGTACTGAACAGCTAAGCGCCGGAACGCTTTTTTGATTTCGTCCGCGCTGGCATTCTTGCCCACACCTAGTACTTCGTAATAATCTCGCTTAGCCATTCCTTACCTTGTTATTTACCTGGCTGAATATGTTGGTTGACGGGCACAATAGCCGGCGAGGCCAAAATGGCACTCAGCAGGCTCTTGATACGGCTGTCATCGCCTATTTGGGTGCCAGCCAGCGCAGAAACGACATACACCTCGGTGACGTCCTCGCTGCGCTGCTTGCCTTCCCACATAAGGATTAATTCGTAGGTGTCAGTGCGGTCTTTATCACGCTGCACCCATACCACGCAGGTGGGCTGGGAGAACACAAAGCGCATCAGCTCCTTGTGGTTGGTTTCGTCCGCTACCACGTAGCGGCCGTTGTTTTCCCACACCTTTTGCACTAGATCAAACGCTTCGGCGCTTTGGATCGCGTGTACAAAAATCGGTAGCTTTGTCGGATCAATGTGTCCTTGTTTATCCCCAAACCCTAGCATGGCAGCTCCTTATTTTTCGTCGACGACTTCACCCTCGACGGTGTCTTTGCCGTCTTTCTTGTCCGAAGAGCCTTCGGCTTCGTCAGCCTTTGGTTCGTCCTTAGCAGCTTCGTACATCTTGGCGCCGATTGGCATCATGACGTCGTTCAGCTTCTTGGTTACTTCTTCGAGTTTTTCTTTATCGCTACTTTCACTAATGTCTTTAGTACACCCATCGATAGCCTCCTGTAATGACTTCTTATCGTCATCACTCATTTTATCACCATAATCACTTAACATCTTCTTTGCCTGGTAGACAGTGTTGTCAAGCATGTTGCGGGCTTCGACTGCTTCACGCTTTTTCTTGTCTTCTTCGGCGTTGGCTTCGGCCTCTTTGGCCATCTTTTCGACGTCGGACTTGTCCAGATTGCCCGAGCCGCTAATCGTAATGCTCTGCTCCTTGCCAGTGCCCTTGTCTTTGGCGGTCACATTGAGGATACCGTTGGCGTCGATGTTAAAGGTCACCTCAATTTGCGGTACGCCGCGAGGTGCAGCGGGGATTCCGTCGAGGATAAAGCGGCCCAAGCTCTTGTTGTCGCCGGCCATGCCACGCTCACCTTGGAGTACGTGGACTTCTACCTGCGGCTGGTTATCGGCAGCTGTACTGAATACCTCTGATTTGCTGGTAGGAATGGTCGTGTTGCGCTCAATGAGCTTGGTCATCACGCCACCCATGGTTTCTATACCAAGACTCAACGGTGTTACGTCGAGGAGCAATACGTCTTTAACATCACCTTGCAACACACCGCCCTGGATGGCTGCGCCAATGGCCACGACTTCGTCAGGGTTCACGCCCTTCATCGGGTCTTTGCCAAAGATGCTCTTTACCTTTTCTTGGACGGCTGGCATGCGGGTCATACCACCTACTAATACCACGGCGTCGATGTCCGCAGCCTTCAGGCCAGCATCTTTAAGCGCCTTTTCGCATGGTTCGGCAGTCTTGTCGACCAATTCAGCCACCAACTGTTCCAGCTTGGCGCGGGTCAGTTTGTGTTCAAAGTGCTTGGGGCCATCAGCATCGGCAGTCAAGAACGGCAGGTTGATGTCGACTTCTTGAGCGGTCGAAAGCTCAATCTTAGCCTTTTCGGCTTCATCGCGCAGGCGCTGCATAGCGGCTTTGTCTTCGGTAATGTCCAGGCCGTGCTCTTTTTTGAATTCGTCGGCAAAATAGTTAACGAGTACGCGGTCGAAGTCGGCACCACCCAGGTGTGTGTCACCGTTGGTACTCTTAACTTCAAAGACGCCGTCGCCGAGCTCCAAGATAGACACGTCGAACGTACCACCACCCAGGTCGTAGACCACGATCTTTTCGTCTTTCTTTTCGCCCTTGTCGAGACCGTAGGCCAGAGCAGCGGCAGTTGGCTCGTTAATGATGCGCTTAACCTCAAGACCAGCAATCTTACCGGCGTCTTTGGTAGCCTGGCGCTGTGAGTCGTCAAAGTAAGCAGGGACGGTAATCACCGCCTCCGTTACAGGCTCGCCCAAGAACGCCTCGGCGTCAGCCTTGAGCTTGCCAAGCACCATAGCGCTGATCTCTTCTGGGCTGTACTCTTTGTCGCCCATCTTGACCTTTACGGCGTCACCACTCTTGACGATCTCGTAGCCCATAAGCTTGAGGTCGCGCTGGACTTCTTTGTCTTCCCAGCGGCGGCCGATGAGGCGCTTTACTTCGTAGATGGTGTTCTTTGAGTTCGTCACCTGCTGGCGACGAGCAACTTGCCCAACCAGGCGTTCGCCGTTCTTGTTAATGGCGACCACACTTGGCGTGGTGCGGTTGCCTTCGGAGTTCGTGATAATCTCGGGTTTACCGGATTGCATAACGGCCATTGCCGAGTTAGTAGTACCAAGGTCGATTCCAATAATCTTACCCATTGTTATACCCTTTCGTTTAGCAAATAGTCTAATGGAGTGCCAATACCCTCTATGATAGAAAAATTAGCACTCATATGTCAAGAGTGCTAATTTATTTTTCTTTGCTGTAAGTATTAGGCCATTTTGACGCGCACCATGGCGTGACGGATGACTTCGTCGCCCAAGATGTAGCCAGCTTGGAGTTCTTCGCTCACAACCTCTTCGCTACCCTCGCCGTCTTCCATGCTGATCGCCTCGTGATAACGCGGGTCAAACGGCTGGCCAACAGTTTTGATGCGCTCAACGCCAATGCCGCTCAGCGTCTTTTCGAACTGCTTTACAACGCCTTGAACGCCTTTGACGTAGTCGTTATCGGCCAAATCCTCGGGCACGTGCCTTAGGGCGCGCTCAAAGTTATCAACAATAGGAAGTAAATCGCGAACAACGCCAGCTTTTACGACGTTTTTTAAGTTCGCAATTTGCTCGTCGTGACGGCGGCGCAGGTTGGTAGCGTCGGCGCGTTCCCGCTGCAAAGCTTCGGTTAGTTCGGCGATTTGCTGCATCAGCGCGGTGATCTGGTTTTGTACGTCCTGATTTTGTTCGTTCATGTCATCATGAGCTGGCTTTTGTTTAGTCATATAACACCTCCTCGAGCGTTTCACCGGCACGGTGGACTAGGTTCATAACATCGCGGTAACTCTGCCGCGTCGGCCCGAGTACGCCAATATAGCTGCGGTCCGAATATGGGCTGTGGAACCGGCTAATAATCAGCGAGCACCCGGCGCTACGGCCAATCGGATTTTCGCTGCCGATATATACACTCAATGGCTGATTAGGTGCCGCCTCGCGCAGCCATGGCTCTAAGTTATCGAGCAGTTGAGCGACTTGTTGCACCTGCGAGCGGTTCATAAACTCCGGCTGGCCAAAGAGGTTAGACAGACCACTCATGTACAGCTGGTTGCCAATGGTGGCGAGGCCAAGGTTGTGCGTGAGTTCTACGAGCGTATCGACAGCATTACGAATAGCACGTTCAGGCACGCCACTATCTTGAACGCGAGCCGTTAGGGCACGTTCTCCGCGGCGCTCTGCCAAGGTGTCTTGCTCGACGTTCTCGGCGAGGCTGTTAACATAAAAGCGGTACCCTTTATCTGTCGGTACGCGGCCAGCACTGGTATGCGGCTGCGCAATAAAGCCTAGGCGCTCCAGCTCGGCCATTTCGGCGCGAACAGTTGCCGAACTGACCCGGAAGGCCTTGGCCAGCAAATTAGAGCCAACCGGGGAGGCTACCTCGGCGTACTGCTCTACAATCGCGCGTAATATCTGCTGTTGCCGTTCTGTCATTGTGCTTGTCTTTCCTGTGTAGTGTACCCTTGCTAGCACTCTATAGTCAAGAGTGCTAGGGCGGCAAGCGGGCAGCTGTTTCCCGATTTTACTTTTCGAATGCTGCAATCTGGGCACGCAAACGCGTTACCATCTGCTCGGCAATCATCATAGCCTTATGGTGATGCGGCTCAACCGGTTCGCCGTGGGCTATTTGGTTGACCAAGTCGACGGCCTGCTGTAGGTCATCGTTGATCACGAGATAAAAATAGTCTGTCCTGATAGCGTGCTCCAGCTCGGCAAGTGCGGTCTTCATGCGTTTTACGACGTCTTCGTGGTCAAGATTGCCCTCGTAGCGGACGGTGAGGCGGTTCCACCAGACATCGAAGCTCGGCGGCAACAAAAAGACAGCCTTGATGTTCATGCCAAGGTCGTAATACTGCTGGACACCCTTAACCTCGATATCGGCCATCGCGATTTTGTGCGTTGCGCCCGCCCGTGCAATCTCTTGGACGCTGGTACCGTAAATATTGTCGAAGTGCACAATGTTGGCTTCGACATAGTCGTGATCGTCGAGCATACGCTCAGCCGTGATGAAATCTATAAAATGATACTCGACACCGTCTTGCTCCATAACGCCTTCGTTTTCACGCTTTGGCCGTGTGGTGTGGGTTACAATCGGGCTGTACTGGTCGGGGTACTGAGCGAGCAGTTGCCTTTGTATGGTGTCTTTGCCGGCACCGGCGATGCCAACGACCAGCAAAATAGGGACATCACGCAGCTGGGCAATGCGCTGCGGATCAGGCTGGTAGTTTGCGACTTTTGCTTTTAGGTTTTCGTTTAGTTCCATGTCTCTACTATACAGAGTCACTCCTCAGGCGCCAATTGGGGGCTTTGGAGTGACGATTACGTTGTTTTGCTTTGGTGCCCCCAGCATAAAGGGTATTACACGAAAACGCAAGTATAGGTTTACGGGCTAGCTATTCATATAATAATGCCTCGCGGAGCGGCAACAATGTGTTTGCCACATAAGAGAACCATGTGGCGCGCTGCATGACCGACGTTGCCGCTCCTTGCGAGACGATTGCATAATAGAAATGTCTGCTTTTTGTTTGCAAGTGCCACTCAACAGATTGAAATGTTGTATTCTATGCAACTCTAGCGATTTTGTAGCTGTTTTAGCAGCTGCGCCACAAGGTCACGACTAGCGTACGGATTGGCAGCCCCGCTGGCGCCAAGCGCAGCTTGAGTAAAGTCGAGTGTAGCCTGAGCCAGGTCATCATTGACCACAAAAATAATATCCGGGT
>DATCYV010000028.1:0-11216 GCA_036526215.1 Saccharimonadales bacterium (SeqCode) | reverse complement strand
TCATAGCTACACGGCCAGCCAAAAGCTGCAAGATGCGCCCGCCAAGGATTTGCGTGAGGCTCGCAATGCTGCCGAGAATATCGTGCCGACCACAACCGGTGCGTCTATTGCCGCAGCCAAGGCGCTTCCGGCGCTCGAGGGTATCTTTGGCGGCCTCAGCGTGCGTGTTCCTACCCCAGTCGTGAGCCTGAGCGACTTTGTGATTATTACCAAGCGCAAGGTTACGGTAGAGGAGGTAAACGCAGCTTTCAAGAAGGCGGCCAGTGAGCCGTACTACCAGGGTATTTTGGCTGTCACCGAAGAAGAGCTGGTCAGCAGTGACTACATCGGTAATAGCCACTCTGCTATTGTTGATCTCAAGCTGACTGCTGTTATCGGGGGTAATATGCTCAAGGTGGTGGCATGGTACGATAACGAATGGGGCTACAGTAACCGTTTGGTCGAAGTAACTGCCGACACCGGCCGTTTGCTGCATGAGAAAGCTGGCGCTTAGCGCACAATATTTATAAACTTTTGCAAGTTTTAGCGTTTCAGAGTATGATGTGACATAGAAGTTGGCGGAGAAATCATTGGCGTGCGGAATACTCTGATTAAACTGGCTGTAGTGGCGCTCGTTGTTAAAGAAATTTGGCTTCTATTAGGTGTGGAATCAGTTAATAACGCGCTTGTTTCTTTCTTGATGGCCGGCGAGGTGCCCGGCACCAAACGTGTTATGTCGCCCGATGAAGTCATTCGTCTGGTAAGTGCATTGGGCATACTGCTGCTGATTATTATTTTTCGCAAGAGTATTTTTGGGCTGATTGCGCGCATGTGGCATGGCCCGAAGCAGCAGCCTTTGGCCGAGGAACATGCCGAGCAAGTTGCGGCTATGCCAATCGAACACCCTATAGGTGAGAGCGAACCTGCTCCGGCCGAGCCTGTCAAAGCTAAAAAACAGCAGCTGCTTAAACCGATGCTCATCATTAAGCAGTCACCATTGCTGCGCCTGTGGGCTAGGAAGCTGCAATCATTGGCTACGTTTGTTTGGATCGCTGGCCGTGCGCATGTAGTGCGCTTGAGCCTGCTGGCGGCCAAATACGGCCAAATCGCAGCGGTATATACGGCAACGCATTTGCGCAAATGGAGTATTGTAACCTGGCAAACGATACGTGCTTATACGCGACTTACCATCCAATACCTGGGCATCCTTTGGAAACGCACCGAGCCACATCTGCGCCGCTTTGACGGCTGGTTAGAGCGCAAGCTGCACGAATACGAAAAGACTGCCTTTATGCTGTCGCTTGGCAGCGAAATGACGGCTACCGTGCAAAAGTGGCGTAATGCCGCAAAATCGGCCGCATCCTCAGTTGCGTCATCAAAAGAGCCAGAAAACAAGTAGCCTGGCCATAGTGCTTACGGCTATAATGTAGACATATGAAGATCTACATTGGTGCCGACCATAACGGCTTTGACCTAAAGGCAAAATTGACCGACGATTTAACCCGCGGGGGCTATACCGTCATCGACGAAGGCGACAAACAACTGCAGCCTGATGATGATTTTCCGCAATTCGCGGAGCGTGTCGTGCGTGCCATGCAGGGCAGCGGCGACCCGGATGCTCGCGGCATTCTTATTTGTGGCAGCGGCCAGGGTATGTGTATGGCGGCCAACCGGTTTAAGGGGATCCGCGCCAGCTTGGTGTGGGAAGTGCCCGAGGCGCACGCTTCACGCAACGATGACGACAGTAATGTTTTGTGCTTGCCCGCGCGGTTTATCAAAACCGATGAAGCGGTCAAAATTGCCGAGGCTTGGCTGGCGACGCCGTTCGCCGGCGCGGCACGCTTTAAGCGGCGTATCCACGAGCTTGACCAGCTCGGCGATTAGCGGCAGGCTCCGTCAACTGACCCGGAACAAACGTAACCCGTAGATAGTTTTCTGCCGAGCCATCCATTCTAAAGGGTTTATACTACGGCCCAGCCGGTTCCAGTGCAGTATATCCTTAGCACTCCGTAGGCAGTATTTATCACCTTAGATGTTGCGCCGTCAATTGTATCGGAACCACCACCACGCTGAACCGTGATATTAAATGTACCGGCGTTGCCAGACTCGTCCTTGATCGTTAGTGTTGATCCGGCGGCGACTCCTGAAGCGAGTGGTAGAGTTACTGTCCGAGCGGCGGTCAATGAGGTATAGGCAATTACAACGTCGGTGCCCAGAGCAGAATAGCTGGCGTCTGCAATTGCCGTGCGCCCCGCAACGAAGCCGCTAAACGATGCAGCGTTAAGGGCGGCTGCTATGCCTGCCGCAGACGGTGGCAGGGCGGCTCCTATCTTGCCATAGACAACTCCACCGCTTGTGTATTGCTGGGCAGAAATAGTGGATGAAAACCCACTAATCTGGATAGGATTACCGTTACCGTTAAATGAATTTGGTGATATCTGGGCGGATAAGGTGAGAGTAGCGAGCTTTAGACCATTGCTTGTGTTGTTGGCAAACGTATTCCCGCTCACAATAATCACGGCACACGTGTCTAGGTACGTTCCATTTACGCCGTTGCCATTACATGTGTTGCCGGTTATAGTTAGCCGCTTGTGCGGGCTTGGACCGCCAGAAGCAAGTGCCTGAATGCCAGATTGCGTGTTGCCAATGATGGTGTTTCCCGAAATAGTCACATCGTTCACGGGTGCGTCATTTATCCAAATACCAGCGTTGGCGTTGCTGTTAATAGTGTTGCCATTGACAGTAATGTAGGCAACATCACCATCGACGGCGCCGGTAAACCCAGAGGGTGTTGAACCGGTTGGCCCAGAACCAATATGAATGCCATTAGCCTGGCATCCCTCAATTACATTCCCAGTTACGCTGACTCGCTGGATAGTACCCCTGGTCCCAGCAGCAGTGTAGAGGGCATTGTTGGCTTGTATAACAATGCCGTCCTTGCCAGATGCACCTCCTGTGCCCGCATTGTAAATCGTATTGCCACTTACTGTGACGTCTTGAAGATTTGAGCTGTTGTAGTTAGTAAGGTTGATGGCCGACTCGCACGTGCTGTCAACTACATTGTCCGAAATAGTAAGGTGCGACACGCCCCTGCCAGTGATGCCCTTGCCCTTATTACGAGGCGATGGGCCAAGAATATGGTTTGACCGGATAGAGATGTTTTTCATAATATGACCACCGCTTGAACCGTTCTCTGCGTTCAGCCCTATGTGGTCATCTCCACAATATGAGATGCTGTTCTCAAGAATCTTGATGTCTGTGCAGTTAAAGTACAGGGTGATGCCATCACGGTTATTGCCACTTACGACACAGTTTGCTACACGGCCACCGCTCACACTTTGCAGGACAATACCAAGGCGAAAGCTATTAATTACTGTGATGCGATCTATTGTTGCATTGCTTGCGGGTGATGCGTCTGATGCACTTATGTACAGAGCTTCACCGTTTCCTTGTCCGCTCGCAGGCGCAGCATCTGGACTTGCACCTGTAGCGCTGGCAATTGCAGCTTTGTTGCCGTCAATCTTGAAATCAGATAAATGAATATTGCCTGCGCCGCTAATGTTAGTGATCGGGTGCACTACTGGATTACTGGCGATCTTTAGTATCGACACATCTCCGAACCCACGCACGATCAGACCACTGGGGAGTCTAAGACTGGCTGTTCCACCTACAAGGTGCGTAACCGGCTCAAGAAGCACTGGCAAGCCAGCTGCGGCTGCGGCCGCGAATAGGTTATTGAGTGCCGCGGTATCGTCTGTAGTGCCGTTGCCTGTTGCACCATAGGTTGGATCAGTGGAGGATATGAACGAAGTGGCCGGAAGAATATTTTTCCATTTACTTGCTGACGCGTCGTATGTTAGCACTTGGCCGCTACTTGGGCTGTTAATGGCGGCGTCTGCAAGGTTGGTAATGCTTCCGGCGGGTATGGCATTGGGTTTGAGTGATCCGTCCGCATTATGTGCTTGGCTCAAAAAGTCATTGAGAACATTCCCCCAAGTTCCGTTATCCGAACCAGGTACTGGTAACCGGCTCATACGTGGCTAGCCTTTCTGCTTTCAAAGCTGATGCTGGCATCAACTGCATGCTGTGATAATGCTTGGTTAAAGCTGGCGTGCAGATTCACCCCCATACCTCCTTATGCTTTACTTTTAATATACAAACCCAAACACAAAGATGCAATTGTAAAAACACTCCACAAACCCAAACACAAGCGGTATACTACTGCATATGAGTGCGACGATTTGTCCGTCTATTTTGGCGGGAACGCCAGAGGAGTACCAGCGTCAGATTAGCCGGGTTTCACAGTTTGCAACGCGGTTGCATATTGATCTGGCCGATGGCGCATTTGCACCAACCAAAACAATTCCTATTGATCAGGTATGGTGGCCGGGCGGTGTGCGGGCCGATCTGCACGTTATGTACCAAAAACCGTTTGAGCATTACAAAACGTACCTGAGCTTAGCACCGCAAATGGTTATTGTACATGCTGAGTCCGACGGCAATTTTGTGCCGTTCTCGGAGCTGATGCACCGGCACGGCATCGAGGTAGGGGTAGCGCTTCGACCGCAAACACCGGTAGAGTTGATTCGCCCAGCGTTGGAGTGGATTGATCACGTGCTGGTCTTTTCTGGTGACCTAGGCCATTTTGGCGGCCAAGCTGATCTTGCGTTGCTCGATAAAGTAAAGCTACTCCGTAAGCTCAAGCCGCAGCTCGAGATCGGTTGGGACGGTGGCATTAATAATATCAATGCCCATGCGCTTGCCTATGGCGGCGTGGATGTGCTCAATGTTGGCGGGTTTATCCAGCACGCGGCCGATCCGCGCATGGCATATGGCATGCTTGCCCGCGCTGTTATCTAACGAGATTGTCATAGCAAGCTGGAGTAATCTGCGGTACTATATGTGTGACTACTAAGCGTAAGCTTTTAAGGGTATGCGACAGATTTATTCCATTAAAGATTTAGAACTGATGGCGGATGACATCCGTCAAGACATCGTTAAGATGTTAGAGGAAGCTGGCAGCGGTCACTCGGCTGGCCCATTGGGGCTTGCCGACATCTTTACTGCTTTGTATTTTAACGTATTAAACCACGACCCTAAAGACCCTGACTGGGACCAGCGGGATATCCTCATTTTGAGCAATGGGCACTGTGTGCCGGTGCGCTATGCCACCATGGCCCGTGCCGGATACTTTGAACTGGGTGAGCTTAAAACGCTGCGCAAGTTCGGTTCGCGCCTGCAGGGTCACCCCGAGCGAACGCGTTTGCCGGGCATGGAGACTACCAGTGGCCCGTTGGGCTGCGGCCTGAGTCAGGCGGCCGGCATTGCGCTAGGCTTACGCATGAACCAGCAACACCATCGCTGGGTGTATGTAATTACCGGGGACGGCGAGCTCGACGAAGGCAACAACTGGGAAGCGATTATGACCATCGCCAAGTACAAGCTCAATAACCTGATCGCAATTGTTGACCGCAACAATATTCAGATTGATGGGCCGACCGAAACCGTTATGCCGCTCGAAGACCTGCGTGCTAAATGGGAGGCCTTTGGCTGGCATGTGCTCGAGATTGACGGTAACGATGTCGAGGCGGTGATCGACGCCTGTTCGATGGCTAAAGCAATTGTTGAGAAACCGGTGGTCATTTTGGCGCACACTATTCCGGGCAAGGGTGTTGATTTTATGGAGTACGACTTTCACTGGCACGGCATGCCGCCTAACGCTGAGCAGGCAAAACTAGCCCTTAAAGAACTGCGCACTCTGCGCGGCAAGATTAAGAGTGAGGCTGATTAACATGACGTTTCATACCAACGATGATATGCATCTTGCTAATTTAGATGTAAAAGAGCTGGCCGAGGAACCGATTCGCTCTGGCTTTGGCCGCGGCTTGCTTATGGCAGGCCAGCAGAACGACCAAGTCGTGGCGGTTTGTGCTGATCTGACCGACAGTACCAAAATGGGCGACTTTGCCAAGGAGTTCCCCGAGCGATTCGTCGAAATTGGCATTGGTGAACAGAACCTAGTAACTTTGGGTGCCGGCTTGGCGGCTACGGGCAAAATACCATTTGTAAGCTCATACGCGGCATTTAGCCCGGGGCGCAACTGGGAGCAAATCCGCACGACTATTTGTTTGAACGACCGACCGGTTAAGGTGATCGGTTCGCACGCTGGTGTAAGTGTGGGCCCGGATGGCGCCACGCACCAAATGCTCGAAGACCTTGCCCTTATGCGGGCATTGCCAAACATGGTAGTTATTGCGCCGTGTGATGCGGTAGAGGCCGAAAAAGCGACCCTCGCTATGGCTGCTGACGGACGCCCCAACTACATGCGTTTGGCGCGCGAAAAGACGCCGATTATCACGACTCAGGATACACCGTTTGAGATCGGCAAAGCGTACGTGCTGGTTGAAGGTTCGGATGTCACGATTATTGCAACCGGCACAATGACTGCTCAGGCGCTGCGTGCGGCGCAAATTCTCGCCAAAGACGGCATTAGCGCCGAGGTGCTGCATGTGCCGACCATCAAACCGCTCGACGATGCAGTAATCATCGCTAGCGCCAAAAAGACGCGCTGCGTGGTAACGGCCGAGGAAGCCCAAATCAGGGGCGGATTGGGCGGCGCAGTGGCCGAGCTACTAGGAGAACGCCTGCCAACGCTCATGAAGCGTATCGGCATGCAAGATCGCTTTGGCGAGTCGGGCGATCCGAACGAACTATTAGAGCACTTCGGCCTAACGGCGACGCACATTGCTATGGCCGCACACGAAGTAACGTCACGTAAGGGGTAGGCATGGAACTAGATGTAGAAAAACTTGAGCAAACGGCGAAAGAGCTAACTGCCCCGGGCAAGGGACTGCTTGCGGCCGACGAAAGTGCAGCGACCTGCGAAAAGCGCTTTGATGCTGTCGGCGTTGCCTGCACCGAAGAAAGCCGCCGTGAATACCGTGAGCTGCTGCTCACTACGCCGGGTGCCGAAGGTATCCTAAGCGGTGTTATCTTGTTTGATGAAACCTTTTGGCAGAGTACCGGCCATGGCCAGGTCTTTCGTGAATACCTTAAAAACCACCACGTGATGCCGGGTATTAAGGTAGACAAAGGACTCGTAGACCTGCCGGGTTTCTTGGGCGAAAAAGTCACCCAAGGTTTGGATGGGCTGCCCGAACAAATGGCTACCTATGCCGCAGCGGGTGCCCGGTTTGCTAAATGGCGGGCGGTGGTTACGATTGGCGACGGTATTCCAACTGATGAGTGTATTGGCGCCAATACCCTCTCTCTGGCTCGCTATGCGCGTATTTGCCAAGACTATGGTGTGGTGCCAATTGTCGAACCCGAGGTGTTGTTCGACGGCAACCACAGCAGCGACGATTGTGAGCGGGTTATGGCACACACCTTTGACATTTTGTTCCAGACGATGCGCGCCTTCCGGGTGCATCTGCCGGGTGCAATCCTCAAGACCAGCATGGTTTTGCCAGGCAAAGACAGCGGTACGCCGATTAACCACGACGAAGTTGCCGAGCGCACCGTGCGTGTGTTGCACGACCACGTGCCTCATGAACTGGGCGGTGTAGTCTTTTTGAGCGGCGGCCAAACACCGACCGACGCCTTCATCAACCTGAACAAGATTGCGCAGCGTGGGCCGCACCCGTGGGGGGTGACGTTCTCGTATTCGCGGGCATTGCAAGATCCCGTGCTGAAGGCATGGGCAAAATCGCGCACGGCAATCAACGACGTCCAGGCGATCTTTAAGAAGCAGCTTGATCTAGTGGCGGCCGCCAGCAAGGGCGAGCTGGATGAAGCGTCACTGACTAAAGATTCATTTGTTTCGCACAGTCAAGACTTGTAAATTGATCGCCATGTAGGGCACAATATGGTTAAGCTAATATGAGTGGGAATATATAAGCATGGGGCAAATCGACATTCTATCTATCGGCGACGTGGTGACCGATGTGTTCATCAAGCTACTAGACAACCAGGCTGACGTACAAAAAGACGAAGAGGGCAATCCGTGGCTGCTTATGCCGTTTGCTACCAAATTGCCGTTTGACCACGCTGAGCCAATTCATGGCGTTGGCAATGCCTCGAACGCCGCGGTGGCCTTTGCGCGCCTTGGTCTGAATGCCGGTTTTGTTACGAATGTCGGCGGTGACAATGAAGGCCGCGAAATTATTACCATGCTCGACAAAGAAGACGTCGATACCCGCTTTGTGCGCGTTAACCCCCGCAAAAAGACCAACATCCACTACGTGCTCTGGTACAAAGAAGAGCGCACCATTCTTATTAAGCACGAAGATTACAACTACCACTGGCCACACCTGCGCCCGAGCGAAGTCCCACGCTGGGTGTACTTTAGCTCCATTAGCGAGCACGCCATTGACTATCATGACCAAGTATCAGACTGGCTCGACGACAATCCAGGTGTGCGCTTGGCCTTCCAACCCGGTACCTTCCAGATGAAGGCTGGCGCGAAGCGGCTGCACCGCATTTACCAACGCAGTGAAATCCTCATTTTGAACCGCGAAGAAGCGGCTTTAGTGGGTGGGGGCGACCACGGCGACATTAACGACCTGTTTGACCACTTGCATGCGCTTGGCCCGCACATTGTCATTGTTACCGATGGCCCAAATGGCGCATACGCCTCCGACGGCCAGGTGCGCCTGAGTATGCCGTTATATCCCGACCCATCGCCGCCAATTGACCGCACCGGGGCAGGCGATGCTTTTGCATCCACCTTGGTGGCGGCACTCGTAAAAGGCATGAGCCTCGAGGATGCCCTCCGCTGGGCGCCAATTAACTCGATGAGCGTCGTGCAAGAAGAGGGTGCACAAGCCGGTTTGCTCAACGAGCGTCAGCTTTTGGAATGGCTGCACCATGCGCCGCGCGGCTACCATCCAAAGAAGTTTTAGGACAAGCAGTAGAACGGCTATTACGCTTGTGGTAATCTATAAGTAATGACGCGGTTCTTATCGTTAGCATTGGGGGCACAACAGCCGTTGTTTGGCCAGAGTATCGAGGAGCTGGAGCGAGCTGGTGGCCGCCCGGCTGCAGATATCCGGCTCAGTTCTGAGCTTATGCAAAAAGCCAGGACCAAAATAATTGAACTCGGGCTTGATCCAAACGACACAACTGGTCCAGAATTGTACCACGCTTTGCAGGTGCGTTTGGGCGACGATGATACAAAGGTGCGCGTAGCGCTTGGTATCGCGCCTGGTGCGCCGTCGAACGATGTGCTGGGCAGCGTCCAGAAGTTTTTGGCCCGGCATCAGGCAACCAAAACATGTTTTGCCCTCAAAATGACCACCGCCAAGCGGCTGCTTAAAAAGAAACTCCCCAAAAATGCTATGAAGCGCCTGGGGTACCGCTCGGCGGACTCGATGCTCAAGCATGAATCGGTCGCAGCTATTTATGCCGCAGCAGTTATTGCCGAAGGGCCCGCCTGGCACAAGGCATTTCGCGAGCAATACGCCAAGCTAGAGGCCAGCGACTTTGAGCAGCGTCCAATGAGTGTAATTTTCCCTAAAAGCAAGCGATGGGAGCAGTTCGCCGAAGCGTTTGTGGCTGGCGCCAAGCACAACATCCTGTGCTTTAAAGAGCTTGGTGCGGTTGTCTATCTGCCGCTTGAGGCGCGAGTTGATGGCCTTGCCATTACGAGCCTGCTGCTTACGCTGCACTACGCCAACGATATCCGTACGTATAGTTCATTTGCCAAGCTGCAACAGGTCAAGCCGACCTTTGGCCGCGCCGTACAAGAAACAGCAACAGATGAGCCAATGACCGGCGCCGAGCTGGCTAGCCAACCGGTACCCTGGAAGGTCATCCAGCGCTACTATGGCCGCATGAAGGCTGATTTTCATCCAGAAGTCTTTGAGCCGCACGTTCAGCCTGATGATTTGCAGTGGCATGACGCTGAATCGGTACTCGCCAGGCTTGAGCCTGCTCTTGGCTTTTGGGAGGACACGCAGTACGTGTGTATGCTGCATGGTGACGAACCGGTATCCTTTAATATTCTTGATGTAGCACTTGGGTACTGCAACCATCTGTCTTTCGCCGACCGGATTGTGCACTTTGCTCGTGAACATCTCTGGCATGAACTCATGAGCCGGTATCTGCATCAGGAAAATCTTGAGGCAGCCGTGCACCAGCAGCTTTCCCGCAACCTGGTGGGCAGCCAAGCATTAGCAGAATTATAAAAAGAAACGTATAATAACATCTACATGACACCAGATCTAAAAGAACTCAAACATTTACGATACTCTATTTGCGTTTCTGGTGCTGCCGCCGGTGAAACGGTGATAACATCACGCGATTTAGCAATTAAACTTGGTGAAGCAATCGGCGGGGCGGGGCATATTTTGACCACCGGCGCCACTGTTGGCCTGCCGTATTATGCGGCATATGGCGCAAAAAAAGCTGGCGGAACAAGTGTGGGATTTTCGCCCGCCGCCTCGCTGCGCGAACATTTACGTAAGTACCGTTTGCCGCATGATGTCTTTGATTTTATCAACTTTACCGGCATGAATTATGTGGGGCGCGACTTATACCTGGTGCAATCCAGCGACGCCGTTATAACCGTGGGCGGCCGGTTTGGCAGCTTGCACGAATTTACCTCGGCACTTGAGGCGCACAAGCCTTGTGGCATTTTGCTGGGCAGCGGCGGTACCGCCGACCTTATCCCAGATCTTATGAAAACACTGCAACCTCCGGATGACGATCTGGTAATTTATGATCATGACCCAAATAAGCTGGTTGAGCGGATCATTACACTTTTGGATGGGAAGTACAAAGATATACACGACCAGTTGCAGCGTGACGAGCACTGGTATCTGCGTCGCGACCTGATGCAGTCGCCGCCACCGCGCGCTGGCTAATGTGCAAGGAGGGCGCATGACAGACGACAAAGGTGATCTCAAGATGAACGAAACCGAAAAGCGAGAGCTTGCCTTAAGTGAAGTCGTGGTGCTGATCCTTTCGATTATTGGCATGGGTGTTGTGATCTGGCTTGGTTGGTTTGCAGGTTAGTGCACGCATGAATGAGCACTGCAAGATAGCATGCCGGGCTCTCTTGCCTGGGTGCTTCCATTGGCGACCTGTACGAACCCGAGCTGGCTGCTCAGCGCTTATCTTGCTACAATACCAAGATGAGTGGCTTCAAGCTAAAGAGTGATTATCAGCCTATGGGCGACCAGCCGTCGGCGATTGCCAAGCTAACACAGGGCATCAATGACGGACTTAAGCACCAAACG
>DATCYV010000027.1:0-3286 GCA_036526215.1 Saccharimonadales bacterium (SeqCode) | reverse complement strand
GCGTGCGTAATCTTGACCCCCTTGGCCGTTGGTCGCAACTGGTGCTTGCGCCGCTCAGCAGGATCTGTGTTCACTGCGAGCATACCTCTTTCTATAAGAATTTTTACCTGGCGGCTAATGCTCGCTTCGGTTTGGCCCAGGCTGTCGGCGATTTGGCGCTGCGACCAGTTTACCGGCTGCTGCAGCATCATGAGGATTTTGTACTGCGAAAGCCCGATGCCTAGGCGCTCCTGCAGCACCTGGTCGGACTGCCGATGCAGCACGCTCGATACGTGTTCTAAAAGATAGCTTATGTCGTTGGTTGGTCGCATATGTCCCCCTTCCGTCTCTTCTCTGCTCAGCCTAGCAGCCAATGCCGAGGCACGTCAACTGTGCCAGATAGACTACTAATACTTGGCAATTGACTTTACAAAGTTCGTAAAGTTCGTGCGGTCTGCAACCGAAATAAGGGTGGTCGGGCTGTTGATATGGGCCGCCGACGTAGTAATCTTGCCGCCGAATACCGCGTAAAAAGTAGCCTCAACATCTGGATACACAGTGCTGCCGGTTGCCATATATCCTTCTAGACAAACTCCGCCAAGAGCCGCGCTCACCTCTTCTTGCATGAGGTATGAATCGGGCACTACCTCAAGGCCGCGCAGCGCACTACTAATCTGGCTACCGGTACCTTGCGTTGCCCATTTCGGTGAAAAATTAGTCGTATCCGGGAATTTTTGAACCGATGGATTTTGGCACGACGGGGCTTTGCCGGTGTCGGTCGACCAGTCGGTACTTGCCAAGCCCAAGTGCACGGCTGGCTGGCCGCTAAAGGTGATCAGGGATCTCGTGCCGCTGTCTGACGGATCAAATTGCCCATTTGCCACCGCCACACTTCCCCATGCAGCGGGGTAGCAAAACTGCACTTGCACGCTCTTATTGGTGTATTGCTTTTGTTGACCAGGGCAGGCATTTGCAGTGGTAGTATTTGAGCCAGCCACAGCGGAATTATTTGCAGTGTCCGATGCATTACCGACGGTATTTTTATCATTACTGCCAGCAGCATCACGACTTGCGACATACGCCACACCGCTGATAATAATAACAAGCAGTAGGACGCCACAAATAATCCAAGGGAGCCAATTAACCTTCTTTTTGGGCGAACCCACAGGATGGCCATAATTAAACGGCATTGGCGCAGGCCCCATCTGGTTTTGGTTTGGTGGTTGTTGCTGCTCGTCTTGCGGGTACGGGTGCATAATAGTTTCTGCTTATGCTACGTATTGTAGCACTTGTAGAGCCTATACCAGTCGTCGATCGAAAGGTTTTGGGCACGGGTCGAAGGCGCAATTTGTGCAGCATCCAGGAGTGCTGTTGTTTCCTCACGCCCAAGATGCAATCCGCTGCTCAGCGAGTTTAGTAACGTCTTGCGGCGCTGTGCAAAGCCGGCTTTTACCAGCCGAAAGAACGCCTTGGCGTCGACACCCGGGAAGAGTGGTTTTTCGCGGAAGGTGAGCGCCAAGATTTGCGAGTCTACCTTGGGCGGCGGCGTAAACAGTGCAGCTGGCACCACACGCTCTAGCCGCGCTTCGCAGTAAAACTGCACGCTGACGCTCAAAAGGCTCATATCGCCTGGCCCGGCACACACCCGCTCGGCAACCTCTTTTTGGATAAGTATCGCTGCTTGGCTAAAGTGATTTGGGCTTTCGCACAACACACGCAGCAAATTGCTCGTAAGATAATATGGAATATTGGCGACGACTTTGTAATGAGGCGGCAAGCTGGTGAGGTCAAACTGCAAAATATCTTGGTTAACAACTGCTAGATTATCTGCCGGGACGCGCCGGGGTAGTTCGCGGGCAAGGTCGGCATCGAACTCAACGGCAATAACCTCTTTGGCGGCATTCACCAGCTCTTCGGTGAGCGTACCGGGGCCCGGGCCAATTTCGAGCACCGTGTCATCCAGGCTGATATCGGCAGCGTCGAGCATGGCATTGAGGCTATCGGCATCATGCAGCCAATGCTGGCCAAGCGACTTTTTGGTGGGCGGATCAATCATTGCATGTATTATAGCAGATGTACCTCTGTACAGGAGCACCCGCAAAGCTATCCAATGGGGCTCGCCTATAGTGCGCGAGCAAACCGCTACCCTGTGCCTTTGAAGGTTTGCGTCCCCATTGGATAGCTTTGCGGGTGCTCGCTAAAGGGGCGATGCTACCAGTTGTGATACGCCACCCAGTGGTTGTAAGCCCCGGCCCAGCCGCCATAGCGTGAGGCGTAACCGCTTGCCCAGCGCAGCTGCGTAACTGGGTTTGTCTCCCAGTCGGCACCAGCCGAAGCCATCTTGGTACCCGGGGTGGATTGCACCAAACCGTAGCCGAGACCTGCAGGGTAGTAACCCGGGGGATACGCCGGGCAGTTTCCGTACTGGCCCTGCGTTTTGGTGGGGCACCAGCCTGATTCACGGCTCACTATGTAGTCGACGTAGGCAAAATCACTGCTGCTAATGCCTGCCAGTCGCATAACTGCCTGCTTGTCGCTTGGAATCTGCACTGCTTTACCGCGGGCAATAACCTGCGCGACAGGCTCTTGGACCACTACTTGCTGGATCATCGTGCGGTTAACCTCGATACCGTTCACCAACTGTATCTGATACGTCACGAGCAACTTGCCAACCGAACCTTGCTGGCGCACCGCCGTCGTACCAAAACTCAAGCTATCATCTTCGACATATTGCACCGGCATAGCGATATCTTGCTCAACAACCGCAGTCTGTATGCCATTATGGTTGACGAACACTTGGACGTTATCGGTAAGCGGCGTTTTGGCGTCTGGCGAAAGCGTATCGCCCTTGGCAAGTTTAATCTTCTTTTCGGCAGCCAAATCGCCAACGGTTTTGGCATGGGTGCGCACGGTAGTCGGCGTGCCGTACAAAAACAGGCTCACCGGCGTAGCCCGGTCAATTACCACTCTTAGGCCAATCGAACTCTCGGTCAAAAAGTTATCGCTTGGCGCTGCCGAAATGTAATCTTCTGGATACACCGTAATGCCTGCCTGCTTGGCAATACTGCGCGGCGTGGCAGCAGCACTGTAGGCGAAGGTTTTACGGTTACCGTCAACGATCGTCACCGGCACAGCGCGGTAAATGTTTACACGGAAGTTATCACCCGCGATTTGTGTGTCGCGGCTCGGTTCGATTACATCACCTGGGTTTATTTTGATCTTCAACCGGTCGACCAGTTCGCCAACTGTTTTGGCATGGGTCGGAATAGTCTGTTCTTTGTGGTCGTAGTTTAAGATCACCAAATTT
>DATCYV010000026.1:0-3729 GCA_036526215.1 Saccharimonadales bacterium (SeqCode) | reverse complement strand
AAATCACCGGTAACACGGCACTTAGCGGGCAATTCGTAGGTGTCGTGGGTGCTTCGGGCTGGTATCGCCGGTCATGGAACCAGTTGGGTATAGTGGCGGTTCAGGGCGACGAAATGCTAGATCTACTTAACAGGCCAGGCGCTCGTCCTGCAGTTGCCTTTAGAGCGGGTGGCTCACTTATAGAGCCGGGCGGTTCGCTTGTAGTGGGTGAGTTGGTAGGCACTAATGGTTTTAGCCGCTTGGTATGTCCAGATGGCAGGCCGGGCGAGTTTGCTCATGGTTTCCGTTTGGGACCCGATGCAGCGCAGTTTGCCATGGGGGTAACTGTGCCGCCCGACGGCGAATTTGTAACGCCTAGGAGCGACGCTGTGCGCACGCTGGGACGATATGCAATCCATCAGCTGGAATATTACCCTGACTTGGCCAATGTCAGTTTCTCTTAGCATTTGTGGACTAACTCTGGGTACATGATATAATCGCAGACATCAAGAGTAAGATGTAGAGTAGCGCTATGAGTAACAGATGGCGGAATGTGGAACGTAGGGTAGGGCAGGCTTGGACGGGTATGTATCACCCTAGTTTTCAGCCGGCGATTTGGCGACCAGCGCAAGCGCATCAGAAACTTGGGAAAGTTGCCTTTGGCGATTGGTTTAGCGGTGATGCTAATGTTGGACGGCTACCATGGCTCGTTGCGACAAGGCGTACGGCCGCCTTACTTATAGGGGAGGGCGGTGCTTTGAATGAGCTCTTAGCTAGCAAAGATATCCGGCCAGCGCTTGGCCGGTTGCTGGCCCGGCGCTTGGCTGGCGGCGACTTTGAGGAGATTCGATTTGATGTTGGTTTGCTTGCCGATCAGCGTGAGATCGGCTATGTCCATGAGAGGAGCGAAGCTTTGCGTGGTCATGGTGTTCTGATCGGCCCTGAGGTGCATGATCCGCAAGGCCCTGAGGGGCAGTCGCTGAGTTGGCGATATGCCATTGGCGGTCTGGACACGAGCGGTACCTTTGTTACAGAAGGAAATGTCCGAACGAGTGGCCCGATCCCGGTACGAGACTTTGGCGTTGGTTCATGGCTGAAAGATACTAACTTTTCATAAACTGTTTTGTGCCATGCATTTTATAATCACTTAATCACTGCCGTTGCATATCGCTAAAACGGATTGTAGCTATAAACAATACCAGCCATATCTGGTATAGTAAGGTAAATATGACAGAATTGACTCGGGAAGATGTATTAAAGTTAGCCCGGCTTGCTCGTTTGGACCTCACAGACGACGAAGTCGAGGCGTTTCGCAAAGAAATGAGCGCGATTTTGGAATACGTTGCGCAGCTTAACGATGCTGATGTTGCCGGCTTGGAGCCGACCACGCAGGTGACCGGCCTCAAGAACGTCATGCGCGAAGACAGCGTGCTAGATTACGGAATCAGCTCCGAAGATTTGCTGCGCCTGGCGCCAAAAACGCAGGATGGGCAGATTAAAGTAAACAGGATGATTGGATAATGAGCGATTGGTTGCCCATTGCAGAAATTGCCGCGAAGGTGCAGGCTGGTGAGCTCTTGGCCGCTGACCTGGTTGAACTTGCCCTCAAAAAGATTGACGAAAAAAAAGAATACAACGCGATTATCGCGACCACGGCCGAGCGTGCCCGCCAACGCGCGGCGAGCATTGATGCCGACGTCAAAAATGGCAAGAAGATCGGCCGCTTAGCTGGCGTACCGTTCATTGCAAAAGACAATTATCTCGTATTTGGTGCCGAAACGACTGCCGCCAGCAACATGCTGAAAGGTTTTACGGCGCCGTACCAGTCAACAGTTATCGAACGGCTCGAGGCTGAGGGTGCTGTTTGCGTTGCCAAGGCCAATCTTGACGCCTTTGCGCACGGTGCCAGCACCGAAAACAGTGATTTTGGCGTGGTCAAAAACCCGGTGGATACCAGCCGCGTGCCGGGCGGTTCATCGGGTGGTTCGGCTGCCGCAGTGGTACTCGATTTAGCTCCGTTTGCTCTGGGCACAGACACAGGTGGTTCGATCCGCCAGCCCGCCAGTTTTACGGGTTGCGTGGGTTTTAAGCCAACGTACGGCACAACCTCGCGTAGCGGCGTAGTGGCTATGGCTAGTAGTACCGACGTTATGGGGCCGCTCACGCGCACTGTCGAAGACGCTGCTCTTATTTACGATGTGTTTGCCGGGCCAGACCCATTGGACAGTACAACCATCGAACGCGACCCAGCCGGATACTGCGAAAACCTCGACGTTAGCTTGTCTGGCAAAAAAGTCGGCGTCATCAAAGAATACATGGGCGAAGGCGTTGACGCTGGCGTTAAAGCGCAAATTCAGCAAGCCGTTGATAAGATGAAGGCGGCTGGTGCCGAGATCGTCGAGGTCAGCTTGCCATCGGTGCCATTGGCGCTCGCGGTGTACTACATTGTGGTGCCAGCCGAGCTCAGCAGTAACCTGAGCCGCCATGACGGCCAGCGCTACGAGTTTAGTTACAAAGACGCGCAAAACCTTGAGGAAAGCTATATGAAGAGCCGTGGCATGGGCTTTGGCAAAGAAGCCAAGCGCCGCATTATGATCGGCACCTTCGTGCTAAGCAGCGGTTATTACGACGCATACTATCGTAAGGCACAGACCGTCCGAACAAAGTTAATTAATGAGTTTAACGCTGCGCTCGAGCAGGCCGATTTTTTGGTTGGCCCAACTGCTCCTACGACGGCGTTTAAGATAGGCGAAAACGCCAACGATCCACTTCAGATGTACCTGGCCGACGTTATGACCGTCGGTGCGAGCTTGACCGGTATTCCATCGATCGTAATTCCCGCTGGCAGCAGCGAGGGCTTACCTGTTGGTTTACAAATCATGGCCAAGCAGCGGGCAGACCGGGCGCTCCTTGGCATCGCTAAAGCTACGGAGGCAATCTTATAATGAACAAACTATTACTCGTGGGCAGTATTGCGGGTATTGTGGTGGTTGCCCTAATGATGGTAGGAGTCGTCTTTGCGAAACGCCGGCCACGCGCGCTTAATGTAGCCTGGTTCCAAGAGCGCTGGAGTGATATGCAAAAATCACTTCGCAAAAAAGAGAACTGGCCCAAGGCAATCGTGCAAGCCGACAAATTGCTTGAAGAAGCTCTCAAGAAGAAGCGTTTTAAGGGTAAGAGCATGGGTGAACGCTTAACCCGCGCCCAACACGTGCTCACCGACAATGAAAGCGTATGGTTTGGTCACAAACTGCGCAGCAAGATTGAGGCCGAGCCACAGTTGAAGCTTAAAGAATCAGAAGTAAAAGAGGCGCTGCTCGGCATCCGCCAGGCGCTCAAAGATCTAGGAGCACTCCCAGATGGTAAGTAAAGAGACACGTGACCAGTACACTGCGACAATTGGCATTGAATGTCATGTGCAGTTAAAAACCGCAACCAAGTTGTTTGCGGCTGTGGGCAACGACGCCCGCGAAGCGGCTCCTAACACCTTGATCAGCCACATCTGTTTTGGCTTGCCGGGTGCTTTGCCAGTCTTAAACAAAGAGGCTGTGCACTTGGGTATGCGTGCCGCGTTCGCTTTGGGCACTGCGCCGCAAAAGTACAGCGCCTTTGACCGTAAGCACTATTTTTACCCAGATTTGCCGCTGGGCTACCAGATCACGCAGTTTACGCACCCTATTGTGCGCGATGGCGTGCTTGTTGTTGATGTCGACGGCCAAGAAAAGCAGGTACGGATTCATGAGGCACATC
>DATCYV010000025.1:0-2979 GCA_036526215.1 Saccharimonadales bacterium (SeqCode) | reverse complement strand
TTATGCGCCGGAAGATATCTATGTATCCACCAAGTGGAAGTTCATCAAGTACGTATCTGAGCAAACACCGCAGATCCCGCTTAAGAATTACATCGTGGAGCCAGATGTTGCTAAAGACCGTGGCCCGGGTGAGGGCTACGCCTTCTTAAAGATGAGCATGCTGCATCCTGATGAGCCGTTCTTTGTATACCAGTCGGATATGGTCCGCGAGCCCGAAGAAGCCTTTTTGGACATGGTGCACGATGCTGAAGTTTTAGCCAAGAAACACAAAAAATTCATAACCGGCGGTGTTAAGGCAACGCAGCCGAACATGGGCGCAGACTATCTGCAGCTGGGCAAGCCGGTGCCGATGGACAGCAACCAGGAAGTGTTTGCGATTGATGCCTTCCACTTCCGCAAGGGCACAATGCATGAGACACGGGCGCTGATTGAAAACTTCCACGTTGTGGCGCACTGGAACCACACCTGTTGGTACCCCGACCTCATGCTGGACGCCTACAAAAAGTACCGGCCGGATTGGCACAAAGACCTTATGCGTATCCGTGATGTGATTGGTAAACCTGGCGAAGACGAAGCGATCCGCGCCATTTACAACGAAATGGAGAAGGGCCCGACCGAAGATGTCACACGCCACATTATGGACAGTGGCGACGCGCTGGCCTTTTTGCTACCGTTTCGGGTGACCGATTTTGGTACGTGGGGCACCGTGTACGACTTCTTTATCGATGACGACAACCAGGGTAACTACAAAGACGGCAAGGTGATTGCTGTCGACACTACTGGTTCGCTTATTAAAGTAGGTAACCCCAACAAACTGGTGGCAGTTGCTGGCATGGAAGACCTGGTTGTCGTGGATACCGACGACATCTTGCTGGTTATTCCCAAAGAAAAGATCGACAAAATCAAAGACATCCAGACGGCTATAACTGAGCAAGGTCTCAAGGAATACCTATAGCTATTCCACAGTAACCGATTTAGCCAAATTACGCGGCCGGTCCACATTGTACCCCTTTTCAACGGCCAGGTAGTAGGCAAAGAGCTGTTCGGCCAGAGCGACAAGTTGGGCGCTGGTTTGCTCGAGTGTTTTAGGGATGTAAATCACGTCGTCGGCGAGTTCTTTGATCTGATTGTTGCCGCGGGTGGCGATAGCAATGACCGGCCCCTTGCGGGCGCGGATTTCCTCGATGTTAGAATACGTCTTTTCAAGCAGCGGCGAATCGCAGGCTAGAGCAAACGTTGGGAATTTTTCGTCGATCATAGCGAGCGGGCCGTGCTTCATTTCGCCAGCGGCGTAGCCCTCGGCATGGATGTATGAAATTTCTTTGAGCTTAAGGGCGCCCTCAAGCGCGCACGGGTATTCGTAGCGGCGGCCAATGTACAAAAAGTCGCGGTAGTGGGCGTACTTTTTGGCGAGCGTTTTAATGTGCTCGGTCTCGTTAAGAATAAGTTCGGCTTTTTGCGGCAGGCTGGCCAGTTCGTGCAGGATAGGCTCGTACAGCTTGGTACTGCCAGTGTGCTTGCTGAGGTCGAGCGCCATCAGGGTGAGCACGGTGACCTGGGCGATAAATGCCTTAGTTGATGCCACGGCCTGCTCTGGTCCGGCATGCAGGTATACACCGGCGTCGGTGAGCCGGGCAATAGTCGAACCAACGGCATTCACGATGCCGAGGCGCAGGATGCCGTGCCCCTCAACCTTTTTGAGGGCGGCAATGGTGTCGGCGGTTTCGCCGGACTGCGACAATGCCAAAATGGCCGTGCTACGGGTCAGCGGCTCGTTGCGATACTTAAACTCCGAGGCGAGTTGAACCTCAACGGGGATCCCGGCTAGTTCTTCAATAAGATATTCACCAACCAGCCCGGCGTAATACGACGTGCCGCAGGCGACAATAATAATGCGCTCAATGTGCTTGAGCTGTTGCTGGACGTTTTCGAGCCCGCCCAGTTTAATAGTGTTGTCCTCAAGCCGCACACGGCCCTGGGTCGCGGCACGGATCGTATCGGGCACTTCGTGCATTTCTTTGAGCATAAAGTGGGCGTACTTGCCTTTGCCGGCGGTGGAGGTGTCAAACGTCAGGGTTTCGCTATTGCGGTCGACCTCTTTGGCTTGCCGAATATTTTTTATGGAGTAACCGCTGCGGGTCAGCATGGCCATTTCGTAATCCTCCAGGTAGAGAACCTCTTTGGTGTATTCCATAACGGCGGTTGGGTCAGAAGCAATGATGTATTCGCCGTCGGCAACGCCGATGACCAGCGGGCTGGAAAGCCGGGCGGCGTACAGTGTGTTGGGGTCGTCGGTTGTGAAAGCGGCGATGGCGTACGCGCCCTCAAGTTCTTCGAGCGCAGTAGTAAACGCGGTGCTAAAGTTCTTGGTCTTTTTGTAGTGGAAATCAATAAGGTGAGGGATAACTTCGGTGTCGGTTTGCGAGGCAAACACATAGCCAGTTTTTTCGAGCCGTTCGCGCAGTAAGGCGTAGTTTTCGATGATGCCATTGTGCACCACATAGATAGTTTTGTCGGTGTTAAAGTGCGGGTGGGCATTCTTGATGCTTGGCGAACCATGGGTAGCCCACCGAGTATGGCCTACGGCAAGCGGGCTTTTGTTTTTGAGGGCGCTTTGAAGTGTTTGGCGGACGTTGCTTACTTGTCCGACTTGTTTTGACACATGGCCTATGTGCTTGCCGTCGAGGTAGGCTACCCCTGCCGAATCATAGCCGCGATATTCGAGTGCTGTCAGTCCGTCCAGGACAATCCCTACGCCGTTATGTTTTGTGCCAATATAACCTACTATTCCGCACATACTGCAGTATCCTCGTTCAAATTTTGTGGAGTGTGTACTAGTTATAGGCTCCAGGGAGCGGCGGCACAACAGTTAATGGCAACTATTTATTGACTACACAATCTCTTTGATTATCTGGGTCAATTTGCCCTGGAAGGCACTGGGCGAAAAGCTTTGGGCGTGCACCGCGATGGCCCGGTGGT
>DATCYV010000024.1:0-6814 GCA_036526215.1 Saccharimonadales bacterium (SeqCode) | reverse complement strand
TGTTACTTCTTGCAAAAACTCGGCGTGAAGATTCAGGGAATTGGCAGTTCAGTGCTCAAGATTACTGGCGCCAAGCACATCAAGAAGAACATTACCTACACGCTTACCGAAGATCCTATCGAGGCTATGTTCTTCATCTCGGCAGCTGCAACGACAAACTCGAGCATTACCATCAAGCGCGTACCGTTCCACTGGATCGGACTGGAACTGCTCAAGCTCAAAAAGATGGGCCTGCAGATTGGCATGGGTAAGCCGTATCCGTCTGCTAACGGTGCCTTCGAGCTCGCCGACCTCACCATTCAAAAGCACAACGGTGCACTGCGTGCGCTACCCGACAAGATCCACCCCAACCTCTGGCCCGGCCTAAACCCCGACAACCTGCCATATTTTGTGCCAATCGCCGCCGTCACCAAGGGCAGCACTCTAATTCACGACTGGATCTACGAAAACCGCGCCATTTACTACACTGAAATGACCAAAGTGGGCATGCAAGTCGAGCTTGCCGACCCGCACCGCCTGTATATCCAAGGACCAACTACCTTTAGCCGGGCCGATGTGGTCTGCCCACCAGCCCTGCGCCCTGCCAGCCTACTCCTCATCGGTATGCTCGCCGCACCTGGCCGCTCAACACTGCGTAACATCTACACCATCAACCGTGGCTACGAAGATATTGCTGAGCGCCTCAACTCACTTGGTGCCCAAATTGAGGTCTTCCACGAGTTCTAGCGCAAGCATGAAGTACAAAGCCATCTTTTTTGACTGGGGCGGCGTCATTGCCCATGACCCCGGCCCAGACTTTTTGCGCGACATACTCATGAGTGTTGGCGCAACAAAGGCGCAGTGGGACGAAATCTACATGGGTGAGCTGCGCGGCTTTATGCGCGGCGAAATATCGGAACAAGCCTTTTGGGAGCTGCTGCGCACTAAATACAATTTGGCCATCCACGATACTATCTCGGATGAATTCAAAAAATGGAAGGGTCTCGAGGCCAGTCAAGCAATGCTCGATTTTGCGCGCACCGCCAAGGCCGCCGGCATCAAGATTGCCGTACTGTCAAACGTTATCGAACCAACCTACAACGTTATTCAGGCCGCCGGATATTACGACCTGTTCGACGACGTTATCGCTTCGTGCAAAGTTGGCTACGTCAAACCTGATGAAGAGATTTATAAGATCGCTCTGGAACGCCTGGGTGTTTCTGCTCAAGAATCCATTTTTATCGACGACAAGGAGCGCTGCATAGCGCCCGCTGCTAAGCTCGGTTTTATGACCATCCTGGCAGAAAGCCCCGAGCAAGCACTCGGCGAACTACACAAATTGACCGGATTATAAAAACTAGGCTAGTTCGCTGAGCGCCTGCAACACCGCGGCCGCCGATACCCGCACATCTGCGCCACCTTGCACCTTGACCGTCTTGTGCCCAAGATGTTCAAAACTGGCGTAATCGTTTACTCGCCTCGCAAAGGTACCGTCGGATGGGCCGTGGCCACCAGTTGACTTGCGCTGCTGTACCCGTTCCTTGGCCGTAACCGGGTCGAGCTCAACCTCCACAAGCATTATCGCCAATTCGGTGCCTTGTTCTTTGGCATGGGTGCGCAAACGGTCGAGCATCTTTTGAAAGATCTCGAGGTTAGTAAACGGCTGGTCCCAAATGATCAGCTTGCGGGCGGCAATGCCGTCGTACGCCTGCTGGCGCAAAAAACGATAGGCATGCAGAGCCGGATCGACGCCTTCGGCAACTTGGCGCTCCACATGTGCTTTGTATTCGGCGCTCTGGTAATCGGTTGTATCTGGGTCGAGCACGACAACACCATCACCGAGTTCTTTCTTGAGCTCGCGCACTAAGTGCGACTTACCGCTCCCCGGCAAACCACGCATCAGGATAATGACGGGATGATCAGAGTGTGCATACGGCATAACTCGCTGTCCTTCTTTGCGTTATAAACAGGTAAAGTATATACTTTACCTTGAGACGCATGCAAACAACACTGGCATATTGCCTCATGTTTATGTACGCTGCCGTGCTGCATTTCATCCTTCATAGGCGTGCTTCACAAAAACCGTAATAGGAACACCTCGGACTATGCTTACATCTGAGCAGTTCATCCAAAAAGTAACAATTGTCTTGTTGCTCAGTTTTTTGTCGTTCTGTATAGCGCTGCTACTAACGCCGATCTACACCTATTTTGCCTACAAATACAAGCTCTGGAAGCGCCACCGCACCCATTCTACTACCGGTGAAGCCCTCAAGGTTATTAGCAAACTCCGTATTAAACGCAACGTGCCGCTTATGGCCGGCCTCGTTACCATGGCCGCCGTTACGGCAGTAACCGTTGGCTGGAACCTAAGCCGCAGCCAAACCTGGCTACCCCTCGCTGGCTTTATCGGCGGCGGCATCGTTGGCCTGATCGACGACATCATCAACATCAAGGGAAGCGGCGGTAAGTTTGCCGGTCTGCGCCCTCAAGTTAAGTTTGGCATGATCGCCGCCGTAGCGATTGTTGGCGCCTTGTTCTTTTACTACAAGCTCGACGTCACCACTATCCACATCCCATTCGCTGGCAACATTGGTATCGGCTGGGGCATCATCCCCCTCTTTGCACTGGTTGTTGTTAGCACCGGTAATGCCGTTAATATTAGTGACGGCATGGATGGGCTGGCTGGTGGCCTGCTGCTCAGTTCATACGGCGCTTATGCCATCATTGCACTGCTTGAGGGCAGTTATGGCATCGCCGCTTTTTGTATGACCATTGTTGGCGCTTTGCTCGCATACCTGTGGTTTAATATCCCGCCTGCCCGATTCTTTATGGGCGATGTCGGCTCGTTCTCGCTCGGCACGGCGCTGGGTATTGTGGCTATGCAGACCGACACCATCTTTTTGCTGCCGCTTATCGGCTTTGTGTTTGTGGCCGAGGCTGGCTCTACGTTGCTACAGGTTTTGTCGAAGCGAATCTTTCACCGCAGGATCTTTATTGCCGCGCCCATCCACCACCACTTTGAAGCCCTTGGCTGGCCCAAAACCAAAGTTACCATGCGCTTTTGGGTGATTGGCGAAGTCTGCGCCTCGCTCGGCGTAATCATCGCCCTTATTGGCGGATACATTAGCTAGCCAGCCCGCAAAATGATATAATTGGCCCGACGCGGGTATCGTACAATGGCTTCGTATGCCAGCCTTCCAAGCTGGAGATGAGAGTTCGATTCTCTCTACCCGCACCAATTGCATTTTAAAAGGCCCGGTTACCGCGGGCCTTTTTGTTTATCAGTAATTACCGCTAAGCGGCGTGCATGGCAAATTCGCGCAGGTTCCTGGCTATCTGCCCTGTGGCAGAGAGCGGGTTCTGGTGCGTAGTAGTCGGCTCGGTGCCATTCCCAAGCTCGAATCGGTCAGATACAACCACAAGTTGCTCACCAGAAGCATCGAACCGCCCAGCCGTTACGCTTTGGATGCCGCGGCGGAGCTGTCCGGCATTCTGCACCCAAGCGCCAGCGTTTGATACCACAGCAATGCGGTCCTGCTCAAGATCGACTCTGTCACGCAGTGCGAGTGCGGTCGCTAGCATAACGTCACTGCCCTTCCCCGAGTCAATGCAGAGCACATCCGTAGGCACCCCTAGCTTGCCAAGGCGCGGAGCGATGACATCGCGCATGTACGTAGCCTCAGTCATGCCTTCTTCGGCATCAGGGCCTTCGGATGTTTTCATCGGCCTACTGCCAGCAGCAAGCAAGACCCCTTTGACCTCATGTTCTTGTGCAAGCTCCTCGAGCCGTTCTGCGCGTCGCACCATCCAGTTGCGAACACCACCCGTAACAACTGCACGGCTAATGGAACCCTGCCCGATAGCCTCGGCAGTAGCAAACGTGCGCGCAACGGGTACAAGCAAACCCGAGCGTGCTGCCCATCCTCGGGTAAGTGTTACTGCATCGTCATCGGTCCCGAGCGCCTCTTGAACAGCTGCTATGTTGCGCTCTAGCTCGTTAGCGCTCCCTATCGCATCAACAAAGCCATCATCCGGCACATCCAAGTTATACCCAAAAGCAGTTGCCATTTCATGCGCGACACCATCAGGATGTTCCTCGGTAGCACCAATACGGTAGATGCCATCTAGGCCATGCTCTACAGGGCTATAATTAGCAAAAGTATGTTCTGACATACAGTGTCTCCTTTAAATATATTATGACATTTATTAATTCTTGGTGCAAGGTATTGTTCGTTGCACAAATGTACGTTAAACAAAACGATAAGATGACGCAGCGTAATACTTTACAGCCAGCTAATTTTCCGCCAAAAAGCCCATGCAAAAGCAATTTTTGTTTATACTGGGCACATGGATGAATCTACCGACCTTGGTACTCCTCACCCCGTTGCCCCACCCTCCCCGGTATAGTATAGTTTAAGCCATAAGGGGTATGAGCACAGTGGGATTATTACGTACCTGGCACTGCAACTATGTGTAAAGAAAGATTGTTAGAAGAGAGCCTATGACCCGTTTGCCAACACCTGGTGCTGATGAGGGCAACTGGGGAAATATACTGAATGACTTTTTGAGTGTTGAGCATAATGGGGATGGGAGTTTAAAACGCGGCAGCACTATTGATGCCGCCATCCGGCAGGTCAACGGTAAGACAGGTGCTTCTATATCGTTGTCAGCAAGCGACGTAGGAGCAGTCCGTAAGGGCGATTTGGTACTCCACGTCAAAGACTACGGAGCAGTCGGAGACGGAATAGCAAACGATGCCGCCGCTATTCAATCCGCCATCGATGCAGCATACGCAGCAGGAGGAGGGATCGTCTTATTGCCGCAGGGCGTCTATAAATGTCAAACTGGTCTCAGGTTAAAATCACGAGTTCAAATCACTGGTATAGGTGTCGGGACGCGGATCCAAGCTGGCGCATCATTGGCAGACCATCTAATACAACTCGATACGGCAAGCACTGAATTGACTGCAATAGAAAACATGTGGCTCGCTTGCGATGCCCAACAAGCAGGGTATGACGTGATCTATTATTATAACTTTGGTGGCTCATTCACCTTTACGGACCCTTGGCACAGACTCAGAAATCTGATTGTTACAAAGGGTGCCAGAAACAATATATTTATAGACGCCGGGGTACGAGAATCATTCCTTAGCAATATTCTTTCAAAAAACGCACGCGGCGGCTCGGGCCTGCAAGTCAACTGCACCGACTCCAAGTTTGAGTCAGTGATCTGCTCAGGCTCACCAGATGGTTTTCCTCAGATTCAGGTTAGGAGTGGCGCAAATAGGTTTGTAAACTGCAAATCATTCTACGCCGGGTCTGCAGCTACTTCCAGCGATGGATTCCGCGTTGACTATGGCTACAATACGTTTGTCGGCTGCGAGGCCCAAGACAATGGCCGCCATGGTTTCTATATCCAGGATGGTTCTGATTACATAACTATTTCGGGGTTTAGAGCTTCGGGGAACTACGAATCCGGCATTCAAATTGGGGCGGCGGAAGGAATCGTTATAGAAGGGTTTAACCTTCAAAACAATGTCGGCGGAGGTCGCTACAATACCCGGCATGGGCTTATTTGGTCGGGCGCAGCGATAAACAGCTACGTAACCGGTTCCGCGCGCGGTAACCTTTCACATATCCAGGGTTCCCCAGGAGCAGGCACCGAGCAAAGGGTTGTTACTCCAGGCGGCATGTCACTCGTTACGCTCCATTCCCTTAGTGCCCAGCCCAGTGACCACAGCTTGCTTGCATGGGCCTACGATCCCGCCCTTGCCAATAGTGGATCACAAGTAGGATCGGGAACTCTGGCGGTCGTTAAGGTGCCCGTCTCACAAGCAACAACTATTTCCAATATTGTTCTGTATGTGACAACGGCAGGCTCCGGCTTAACAACCGGACAATGTTTTGCCGGGCTATATAATTCCGCCGGAACATTACTTTCTAGCACCGCAGATCAATCCACCGCCTGGCAGTCAACTGGGTCAAAAGCTATGGCACTTGCCGTGCCACAAGCCGTCAGTGCCGACTTTGTATACGTATGCTTCTATGCGACTGGCACGACTATGCCAACCTTTGCCCGCTCTACCGGCAACGCAATCGATAACGTCAACCTGTCCGCAAGCCAATCCCGTTTTGCCAGCGCCAACACCGGCCTTACCACCCAACTCCCCGGGACTCTCGGCGCCTTAACGGCAAGCGCGCTTTCGTGGTGGGTTGGATTGTCATGATAAACCACCCGTTTTCTGGTATAGTATAGGGGATACGCCCCGGTAGCTCAGATGGATAGAGCAAGAGACTTCTAAGCTTTAGGTCGTAGGTTCGAGTCCTACCCGGGGCGCCATTATTTTTGTTTTGATTATGAAAGTTGCGATACAAGGCGAAGCGGCCTCGTTCCACGACGTAGCCGCCCATGAGTTTTTTGGTGACGAGATTGAGCTCGTCTGTTGCTCGACGTTTGCCGACGCCTTTGCAGCACTGGACAGTGGCAAAGCGGATGCCGCCATACTGGCTGTAGAAAACTCCAACCACGGCCCCATCCAAGAAACCCTTGATCTGCTCGCAGCCACCAAACCAACTGTTTTAGGTGAGGTAACACTCGCCATCCACCAGCAACTTATTGGCTTGCCAGGCAGCACCCTAGCAGATATTACCGAGGTGCACTCACACCCCGTCGCCCTGTCGCAGTGCAGCGTCTTTTTGGATCAGGCATTGCCACATGCTAAACGTGTTAAGAATCCTGATACTGCCGGTGCGGCAGCCGACATCTATGCCTGGGACAAGCCAAACCGTGCCGCTATAGCTTCCAAGGCTGCCGCAGACTTATACGGCCTGCAAAT